>SKLO01000547.1 GCA_007123195.1 Verrucomicrobiales bacterium
GCGGGGTGACAATCCCGCGGGGTGCTTCGCGCCGGCAAGGCCAATGAGATGCGCTGGCAACGGTAGGGCGAGCCGTCCCCGGCGAGCCGCGTTCGCCGGACGGGTGTGGAGATGGGGGCAGCGGTGGGTTCACGGCCTGCGGGAGCTTTGGCTCTTTGCGGACAGCACCCGGACGGTTCGGTATGCGGGGCGGTGAGGCGAAAGGAGGTTCTTCGGCCTGCGCGGCTCGGCAGGGACGCCTCGCCCTACCCCGCGGGGTGACAATCCCGCGGGGTGCTTCGCGCCGGCAAGGCCAATGAGATGCGCTGGCAACGGTAGGGCGAGCCGTCCCCGGCGAGCCGCGTTCGCCGGACGGGTGTGGAGGTTGGGGGCAGCGGTGGGTTCACGGCCTGCGGGGGCTTGGGCTCTTCGCGGGCAATGCGCGGACGGTTTGGTCTGCGAGGCGGTGGGCTGCGGCAGCCTTATGGAGTGCAGGGCACGACGCCGCCTTGGGGGAGGCCGGCACGACGGCCGTGGCGGAATGCGGGTCGCGTGGAGGATCGGCGCGGTTTCGCCATGGGCATGGCGCGGGGTCTTTTGGGGCGCATGAAGCGCGAGAGCTGCGCATGGCGGGATGGGGCCACGAAAGCGGCGTCGTGCCCTGCACTCCCAAGGGGCGCTTCGCCCGGAGGCGGGACTGCGGAACGAAAGCAATTGCTTAGCCCCGCGCGGCCCGGCAGGGACTCAACAGCAAAGCCGGTCAGCTTTGGAACCCGCGCCCACGGAAGGTTGGCACGGGCACCCGACCGAAGTAGACTTCCCCCGTTGTCACCCTGCCGCGCCCGCCGCCCCCGCCATGATCAGCACGCCCCACCCCCACCCCGCCACCAACACCTATACCGGCCAGCATGGCCGCCACCCCACCCTCGCCCCCCGACCAACCGCCGCCCTCGCCTTCATCGCGGCGTTCACCCTGGCCGCGACCGACACCACGCCCGCCGCAGACGAAGTCGTCCCCGCGCCGATGCCGGTCACATTGGCGGTCGATGGCGAGGCGTTGTTGCCGGTCATCGTCCATCCCGACGCCTCCGACCTCATCCGCACCGCCGCCACCGACCTGGTCGACCACCTCGACCGGATCACCGGCGCCCGGTTTGTCGTCGAAACCTCGGACCACACTCCCGGGCGCGGCCTGGTGATTGGCACCACCGATCATTTCCCGGACCACGGCCTCGCCGACCCGCCGACCCTGCGTGGCGACTTCGACGGCGCCGAGGCCTTCGCCATCCACACCTCCGACGACCGCGTGCTGCTGCTGGGCGCGGCCGATCCTGGCGCCTCGCACGCCGTCTATGTGCTGCTGGAGGAAATCGGTTGCCGCTGGTTCTTCCCTTCGGCCGCCTGGCAGGTGGTGCCGGACAAGCCGACCGTCACCGTGGCCCTTGACCTGCGCGACCGCCCGGCCCTGCTGGCGCGGCGGATCTGGTATGGGCACGGGTTGTTCGACCAGCGCGCCAGCGATGACTACGAGACCTGGGCCCGGCGCAACCGCATGGCCTCATCCCTCCAGGTGCGCGCCGGCCACGCCTACGAGACCATCATCGCCAACAACGCCGGGCGGCTGCAACAACGCCCCGAATTGCTCGCGCTGGTCGACGGCCAACGCCGCGGCCCCCAGCTGTGCCTGTCCAACCCGGGCGCCCAACAGATGGTCATCGACCACGTCCTGGACCGCTTCGACCGGCAACCCAACGAACACATGGTGTCGGTCGATCCCGCCGACGGCGGCGGCCATTGCGAATGCCCCGATTGCCTCGCCATGGGCAGCGTGTCCAACCGCGTGTTCCACATGGCCAACCTCGCCGCCCGCGCCGTCGACGAGCAACACCCCGGTCGAATGGTAGGTCTCTACGCCTACAACGAGCACTCCGAGCCACCCGATTTCCAGCTCGAACCCAACGTTTACATCCAGCTCACCGCCGGTTTCATCCGCGGACGTTACAGCTTCGACCAACTACTGGACCTCTGGCCTGACAAAACCACCGGCATGGGGGTCTACGAATATTTCTCGGTCTACCTGTGGGACTGGGACATGCCGCCGGGCGGCCGCGCCGCCGACGTGCGCGACCTGCAACAGCGCATCCGCCGCTACGCCGCCGCCGGGGCCACCAGCCTCGACGCCGAAAGCGGCAACAACTGGGGGCTGCACGGGCGCGGCTACCACGCCGCCAACCGCCTGGGCTGGAACCCGGAACTCGATCTCGACGCGCTGCTGGCCGATTTCCACCAACAGGCGTTCGGCCCCGCCGCTGAACCGATGCAGACCTACTACGATCGGCTCGATCCCGGCAACGACCCGCAGCTCAGCCGCCACCTGCTGGCGCTCGCCTGGCGCGACCTCGAACAGGCCTGGGACCTGGCTGCCGACCGGCCCGACGTCCGCGCGCGCCTCGCCGATCTGGTCACTTACCTGCACTTCGTGCACCTGCGATGGGAACTCGATCGCTCCGACGACGACGCGCTTCGCCGGCAAACGGCGCTCGACCTGCTGACCCACGTCCATCGCTGTCGCCACAACTACATGAACCACTGGCAAGCGCTCAGGAACTGGCACAGCCCGCGCTGGGCCGACGAGTTCGGTGAACCTTCGTGGAGCGCCCGCCAGACCGAACAGCCCCATCCATGGGCGGTCGAGGGACCCCCCACCGATGACGAGATCGTGGCCATGTTGCAGGCCGGGCTGGATGCGTTCCAGCCGGACGAGGTCGAGCAACTCGTGTTCTCCAGTGACCTGCTGCCCCCGGCGCTCGGTCACGACGTCAGCCGCGCCACCAACCACCTCTATCAGGGCGGGCTGCGCTACCTGCTCTACAGCCGCGGCGGCGAACCGATCGAACTGGCGATCGCCGCCGGCACCATCGCCCATTACCGGGATCGAGCCGAGGCCTCCTATACCTTCTTCGATGCCGAGGGCGAAAGCCTGGCGGAAGGCACGCTGCCACTCGACGGCGAACCGAAGCCGCTGACGCTGGAGGTCCGCGAACCGGGCCTGTATCAATTCGAGATCTCCGATTCGTCCGCCGGCTGGCGCTTGCAAGCCGCGCCCGGGGTGATCGCCACCATCCCGTTGCAGCCGGGCCAGGGCTTCCGCCACGGCGGTCACATGCCCGGCGGGCTGTTTTTCTACGTGCCGCGCGGCACGCGCGAGATCGTCTACCACTGGTCCGGCCTGCCGCACCTTGTGCATGGCCCGGGCGGTGATGTGGTCAAGGAAGTGTCCGACCGCGACCGGTTCATCCGCGTGCCCGTGCCCGAAGGCGCCGACGGTGCCATCTGGCACTTCGGCCAGATCCAGCTCGGCCACCTGTGGTTCTTCAACCTGCCCAACCTGGTGGCCGCATCGCCCGACGCCCTGCTGCTGCCGCGGGACGTGATGGAGGCCGACGACATTCCAGTGCATGAGTGAGCGTTCGGGAAAATCCCTCCCTGCCATGAGATTCCCCGCCTGTCGTCACGCCAACCAATCCGCCCGGACACCGGCAGCCCGACCGCTGGCCTGGCTTGCCGCCGAGCCGTTCCGCCTGTTTTTCCCCAGCGGCGTGCTGTTCGGCATCGCCGGCGTGATGCTGTGGCCGCTGTTTTATCAGGGGCAGCTTTCGTTCCATCCGGCGGCCAGCCACGCGCGGGTGATGATCGAATCCTTCGGTGGGGCGTTCGTGCTCGGGTTTCTCGGCACCGCCGGCCCGCGCATGATCGGCGCGCCGAGGCTCACGTCGTGGGAGTTCTCCAGCCTGTTCCTCCTGCATCTGGCCGGCGGCATCTGCCACTTGCTGGGCCGCAATGTCTGGGGAGACGCCTGTTTTCTCGCTCTGCTGGCCGGCTTGTCGCTGGCGCTCGGCGTCCGGCTGGCCATGTTCCGCAGGGAACCACCGCCCCCGCCCCTGCTGCTCGCCGCCCTGGGCCTGGCCTGCGGCATGGCGGGCACCCTGATGTGGCTGAACCCAGCGTGGATGAAAACCACCGAAATGTATCGGTTGGCGGGCCTTCTGCTCTACCATGGTTTCCTGCTCGCCCCCGTCATGGGCGTCGGTATTTTCATGTTTCCCAGGCTGATGGGCCATGGCTTCGGCGAACCTGCCCCGGGACGCGAGACCAGGAACTCATGGCGCAATATGATCCTGGTGGCGATCGCGCTGACGGCCAGCTTCTGGATCGAACTGTGGGTGAACCCGGCGGCCGGCCTTAGCCTGCGCTTCGCAGCCTTCGTCGCCGCGCTCGGTCACGTGCGCTGGCGACCTGCTTCCGGTTCCGGCCACGCGGGCACGCTGGCCAACGCCCTGCGCTGCTGGTGCCTGCCGCTCGCCGCGGCGGGAATCCTTGGCCCGGTGTTCTTCGCCGCCAGACGGATCGCCTTCGAACACCTGCTGTTCGTCGGCGGCTTCGGACTGCTGTGCGTGATCGTCGGCAGCCGCGTGTTGTTCGGGCACAGCGGCAAGGTCGAGCGCTTCCACCATCGATCATGGATGGCGCGCGCCATTGTCTTCGCCATCGTGGTGGCCGCCCTCACCCGGTTGTCGGCCGACTTCATGCCGCGCGTGACGATCAGTCATTACGAATACGCCGCCTGGTCATGGGCCGTCGGCCTGCTGCTTTGGCTCGTCTGGCACGCACCCAGATTTTTCAACAAGGACGACGACGGCACGTGAGCGCCATTCCGCCGGAACCACCGGGCCGGGATGAGAGGTCGCCGGCCCGGCGGTTTTTGATGAATTCTGGCGATTGCATGCAGTTGCACATGCTACGCCGGAGCCAAGGAGCCACGGCA
>SKLO01000235.1 GCA_007123195.1 Verrucomicrobiales bacterium
CCACCGGGTTGACGATCTCGGGCTCGCTGGCCACCAGCTCGACCACGAAACCCTCGGGCACGGTCATTTTTTCCAGCGCCTCCTGCGGGGTCAGCGCGGGGCCGGGCGGCTTTTCCTGGCGACGGGGGATGAAATCGTCATCGGCTTGAAGGGGTGGCAGCGGCGCGGCGGTGGCAATGAAGCCACCGAGGGCCAGCGCAAGGAGCCGCGACGGGTGAGGGTGACGGCGGGGCTGGTGGTGGCGGTGAACCATCTGGGCGTGGTTGGGAAACCTCATGGAAAAGCGGGGGTTGGGGCTGAACAAGCCGGACTGTGGTGGCTGAAGCCGCCGACCGGAGAACCAGTCTCAGATTACACGGACGGCGCGGCGGGTCTTGCGGAAAATGGCACGCGCGCCCCGGACTCAAACGCGGGCGCCTGGTTCCCGGCAGTCCGAAATGCCGTTTAATACGTTGATCCTCAACGTTATTTGTGTGGACCGGCGGATTCTTCTGCAGTGGCGCCCTGCCTCCCTTCCGCGCTTGCAACACCCCCGGCCCCGTGGTCGTTATAAACCAGCCGTGGCGCGGTCGCCGCCCGCTCCGGCCCCGCCCCGTCATGGTTTTCTCGCTCACCAGCCGCATCCTTCGCACCACCGATCCCCGCATCCTGGCCCGTTTCGGCTGGAACTTCGGCGTCAAGGGGGTGCGCTCCATCCAGCGCTTCAAGAAACGCGCGCGCCGCGGCGAATACTTCCCCGCCTTCCTCTACATCTCCATCCTCAACTCCTGCAACCTGCGCTGCCAGGGCTGCTGGGTGGACGTCGACAAACCGCAGGTCAAGCTCTCGCTCGAGGACCTCAACCGCGTGGTCAACGACGCCAAGGAGCACGGCAACAGCTTCTTCGGCCTGCTCGGCGGCGAGCCGTTCATGCACCCGGAGCTGTTCGATTTCCTCGCCGAACACCGCGATTGTTTCTTCCAGATCTTCACCAACGGCCAGCTCATCACCGAGAAGAAGGCCAAAATGCTGCGCCAACTGGCCAACTCGACCCCGCTGGTCAGCATTGAGGGCACCGAGGTCGCCTCCGACGAGCGTCGCGGCAAGAAAGGCGTGCTCTCCAAGACCCTGCGCGGCCTGGACAACTGCCTGAACGAAAAACTGCTCACCGGCGTCGCCACCAGCCTGTGCCAGTCGAACATCGACGAACTGCTCACCGAGGACTGGTTGCGCGCCCTGATCGACCGCGGCGTGCACTACGCCTGGTATCACACCTACCGGCCGGTCGGACCCAAGATCCATCCCGAACTCGCCCTCACCCGCGAGCAGGCCCGGCGCGTGCGCCAATTCGTCGTCAACGCCCGCGCCCGGATGCCGATCGCGTTGATCGACGCCTACTACGACGGCAACGGCCAGGCCCTGTGCCCGATGACCACCGGCATCAGCCATCACATCAGCCCCACCGGCGCCATCGAGCCCTGCCCGATCATCCAGTTCGCCACCGAGAATGTGCGCGACCGCGGTCAGGACGGCGTCTACGCCCAGATCACCGGCTCCGAGTTCCTGCGCGACTTCCGCGAAACCGCGGCCAAGCACACCCGCGGCTGCATCGTGCTCGAGCGGCCCGACCTGGTGCAGCAACTGGCCGAGCGTCACGGCGCCAGCGACACCACCCTGCGCCGCACCGCCATGGCGGAACTCAAGTCCATGACCCCGCGCGGCTCGCAGTGGCAGCCCGGTGACGAGATCCCCGAGAAACACTGGGCCTACAAACTGGCCAAGAAATTCTTCTTCAACGACTTCGGCGCCTACGCTGAATTCGACCGCCAAACCGCCGCCCCGCCCCCCGATCCGGTCGTGCCCTGCGAGCAGCAGGCCAAAGGCGCCGGCCATGCTTCTGGTGTGCTGTCTCCCAAATAGGTGGGTAAAATCCGCCAGTGTGCTGTCTCGAAATCAAGGCCCGAGGCGGGAGCGAATGGACATTCGCGACCACTTGCAAGCCGTCTTGTGCACCGCCTTGTCCGCCATAGCGTTGGCGAAGGAGAGAGGCTTGCCGGAAATGAAGGTCTTGGCGAAGGTGGGACGAGCCACGCAGAAGTTGCAAAACAAGGCGGCGGTCTCTAAACTGCTGGGGCAAAGCGCCCCTTTTCCATAACAGAAAGAGCCTATGTTGTGCAGATAGTGTGTGGAGCACACCAACCCCGTTTCCGCCCCGGCCGCGGCAGTCACACGGCGTTAGCCGCTCTTTCCCGACAGCCCGCACCCCGACCAAAAAATCCCCATGGAACTGCACGCTATCAACGACACTGACGCCGCCGCGGTCGATTGGTGGTTCATTTACAAGCTGCCTTGCAACGTGCCGTTCAAGGCGGAAGTGAGCTCTAACGCGGGCACGAGTCCGGCTTCCGACGGCCCGGCCGGCAGGACCACCGGTTGGGAGTATCTTTATGCCGACGCGGCGGGTCATGGCCTGCCGGCGATGTCGCCCAATCGCCTCGACCGCCAGGAAGGGGCCCTCCACCGCACTCTGGCGCCCCTGTTCCAGACCGGGAGCGACAACGCCGATTCAGTCGGCTGGATTTGCTACAACGACGAGATCCCCGGCCGCTCCAGTCTGGCCAACGATGCGAATTGCGGCCACACCAAGGGCGTGCTGGCATTCGACATCGATACCGACACCGCCTTTTGGCTGCTGCATTCCTGGCCCAAGTTCCCCGACCTCAATACCAACGCCCCGGGCTCGCCGGATTACGCTCAGACCTACCTCTGCATCACCCTGAAGGACGTCGAAACCGCGCGCTACATCGCCGAGCAGATGTATCACCGGCAGGAACCGCAGACCTATGACTGCCGCATCCCGTCCGGCCTCCCCATCGACGACATCTTCAACCGGCTCGCCAAGGCGGTCGATGTCAACGAAACCGACCCACCGTGCGACATCACCTTCTTTTCCCGCGGCGGCCAGGACTTTCGCCTGCTGGCAAAAAACCGCCACTGGGGCCGCGACTTCTGGATCGACCACGTCGGCCCGCACCTGAAAAGCAACATCGATGTCGAAACCTGGCGCCGGGGGACCGTTCCGGGCACCGCCGACGAGGACCACCGGCACCACGCCACCGACATCCTCTACATCGACTTCGCCAGCCTCGGCCTGCCCTGCGAATGGCACTACACCAAGGACCACGCCAAGTGGGCCGTGTCCGAGCAGCCGGATTGGGTCTGTGTCGCCGACATCAACCGCCAGACATCTCAGGAACTGCGCGGCGGTGGCGCCATCTGTTTTCGCAACCACGACCTCTGGCAGGCGCTACGCGGCATCGAAAAACTGGTCGAATAGGAGAAGATTGTCATGGATCGAATCAGTTCCTCGGCAATCTGGATGCCACCGACGGTCCGATGACCCTGGCGCAACTGGGGGCGTCCCTCTATCTGGTCTACAAGGAGCGCAACACCTGCAAACTGCGCATGACCTCTTTCAACGTGGCGCCGTTCAACGCCTTCAAGGCACGATCGTTCGACGGCTCGCCCGCGCCCGGGAACGACACCTCGCTGCATCAATGGTCGCCCGCCGACTGGCCGGTCGGCCACTTCTCCGGCAAACAGGCGGTCCTGCAGAACGGCTATCAATGCGGGGGAATGCCGGTCATGGCCGGCATCGAGGGTGAACTGCACCTGATCCACCGCGGTGCCTATCAGGACACGCCCTCGGCTTATGGTGAGGTTTTTGGTCTGACCGGCATCTTCACCGCCGCCGACCAACGGACCAATGGCCACGGAACGATCCAGCAGGCCGGTTGGACCACCAAACGCGAATGCCCGGCGTTCCAACTCGATCCTGACAGCCCCTTGGCATTGGCATCGGATGGCGACCGCCTGCTGCTGGCATGGCGCGGCACGGGAGGACCCTCGGTGCAGTCCAGCAGCGGTGGTTACCATGGTTGAATCAGCCCGCGTGTCAGAGGTTCTCGCCCGTCACATTAAGGAACAAGACCGCGCGGAATGAGGCTGCCAGCTTCCGTCTGTATCCGGATGACAACCGGACGCACCCGGCCGATCATGGCCCCATGTCATCAGCCGCCCACGAAACCGCTCACGATCCCGCCGCCAGCCCGCCCCGGCGCGCCCGGCATGTGGTGCTCTACGACAGCGACTGCCCGTTGTGCACGTTCCAGCAGAAGTCCCTCACCTGGCTCGACTGGCTCGACAAGGTCAGGTTCATCCCGATCAACAGCGATCAGGCCGCGCGCCTGGCGCCCGATCTGAAGCGCGAGGACCTGATGGAGGCGATCCATTGCATCACCCCCGCCGGTGACCTCCACCGCGGCGCGCGGGCAGTGCGCTTCCTCGGTCTGCGACTGCCGCTGCTGGTGCCAATCGGGTTGTTCCTGTGGTTGCCCGGCGTCATCTGGGTGGCCGAAAAAATCTACCAGTTCGTCAGCCGCCACCGGCTGTTCTTCAGCCGCATCTTCGGTTGCAAGGGGGCCTGCGCCATTATGCCCGAGCGCCAGCGACCCCCTTCCTCCGGCACCGAGCGTCCCTGAGCAACTCCAGCCCGGTCAAACCACCGGTTGGTTCTTGTTCACGGGGGAATCTCGTAGCCGCGGCGATGCACCCACCGGCCGCTGCGGTTGACGTAGCCTTCAACGCCTTCCCGGTGCCGGTCATAACCGAGAACGATGCGCTCCACGAAAGCAAGCCCCCCATCGAACGGCTCGCCCCTCATGTCGGCATGGGGCAACTGGAACTGCCAACTGCCAAGAGGATCGATGTAGCCCGCCGCCGAATCACTGGCGGCGAACGCCAGCCCTTCGCTGAACGGCCCCAG
>SKLO01000533.1 GCA_007123195.1 Verrucomicrobiales bacterium
CGCGGCCTTCGACCGGCAGCTTGGGGACTTGATTGCCGGTGGTGGTGGTCAGGGCGCATGAAGCCGCTGCCCACTGTCCGGGCGGCCCTATGCCGCACACCGCTGAAATCTGCGAGCCGCGAAGGATGCGGGTGCAGCAGGAGCAGGCCCTCGACCAGCAGGCCGGTCGGAATCTGGGTTGGTGGGGGGTATTGGGGCCGTGGAATGAGCGCGAGCCATTGACTCTGAAATCCACTGATGATGAATGAGTTGCAAGACTCCACCAACCATCCGCAAGGTGGCCGGGCGACCATTCATAACAGGTTCCTGATCAGGCAATTGTGCCCGCCGGGCGAAGATGCATCGCCGATTCCAGATTGACCCGGCTTTGCGGTTGAAACCTTCCCATCTCCGGTGTTCTACTCCTTCCGCCCGAACGCCCCGACGGTCGGCTCCGCGAACGCCGGCTTCGCCCGGCGGATTCCAGTCCATCCAGCCCGATTCACCACCGCCTTGCCAGCCCTGTCGACCCGCCCGTCCCTGCCTCTCCTGTCCGACGGCTCCTGGCGCGAGAGCTTTCCGCCGGACTGGATTCGGCGGGCCGAGCATCACCGCAAGCTGTGCCACGTCAGCCTGGATCGCGCCGAGCCCGGTCCCGACCCCGGACGCTTGAGCCTGCAAGTCCGGGTGTCGGCGCACGACGCCGCCACCGATCCCGGCCCCCTGCGCATTGAGATCCAGCTCAACGAGTTCGGCGAGGTCGAGGTAGACTGGCACCACGACCAGGCGGACGAGACCGACTACCGCGACGTCATCGCCGCACTGCTGGCGATCGAGCACGACGCGCCGGACCCCACTGAAACAGCGCCCTGGCGACAGCCTCCGGGGTCCGCCGCTGCGTCCAAGGGCGGAGACGGCGGCGGGCTCACGTCGACAATGGCACCACCGCCAGCGGCCAATCCGGCGGCGACGTGCGCCGTCCGCCCGACGCTGCCAGCGGTTGCCGAGCCCCCGCCGCGGGCGGACAGTGGATCAGTGGCAGACGACCCTCTGGCCCCCGGCACCCGCCGCTGGTTGCGTTCTCTCGCCCATCACCAAGCCGCGAATGCGGACCAGCGTTCCATCGCCGGCCTGTCCGCAGTCAGCCGGCCCCAGCTCGTGGCGTTGCTGGAACCCGTCGCGGGCGATCTACGCGGCCGGCTGCAGGTGCAGCTGCAAAGGGCCCACTGGGATCCCGACCACCGGCGCTGGACCGACTGGCAACCGCTGCCCTGGCCGCCGGGCCAGGCGGTTGTCGCCGACGACCCGTCGCTGGCGGACTGGAGCCGCACCGATCTCGAGTGGCTGCGGCAGTTGTCCGACCTCCAGGGCGACGATCCTCGCACCGCCTGGCAGCTTCCCGGCAAGCCCGGCGGCGCGCTGTGGCTCGACCTTCTGGTCAGCGGCCGGTGTGCTTGGCACGACGCCCCCGAGGAACCGCTGCGGCTGGCTGCCGCGCGCGCTGGCGAGGCTGTGTGGCAGGCCGACGACGAGGGCCGCCAACTGGCCGCGCTCGCCCTGACCCCGCCGGCCCCGCACTGGCTCGGCTGCGAACCGCTGTGGTATGTCGATCCCGACCGCGGCCAGTGCGGCCCGGTCAGCGAGGGCCTGCCCGCGGGCACCTTGCTGGCCTGGCTGTCCGGGCCGCCTTTGAACCCCGAGGAGGCCGACACCCTGCGACACCAGTGGTCGGGTGATCCGGCGGACGGGCGGGGCACCCCTCCCGCGGGACTGCCCCCGCCGCAGCACCTTGAGGTCGAGGAAATCCACGGTGTCCGGCCCATGCCGGTGTTGATCCTCGAGCACACCGACCCACTCAAGGCCAGTTCGTGCGCGCCGCTGCCATGGGACACCGACGGCGGACTGCCGCTGGCACGGCTTGAACTCGACTACTCCGGCAAGCGCGTCCGCCCCACCGTCGCCGGGGATTACATCCAGTATTGCCGCGACGGCACTGTCTACCGCATCATCCGCGATCCTCAGGGCGAACCCGCGTTCGAGGACCGGCTCCATGCCGCCGGACTGTCGCCGCTGGAACAATACGCCGACCTTTCCGACCTGCGGGCGCGCTGCCACAGCGCCTGGGTGTTCGATTCCGGCAACGACGCCCCGCGCTGGCTGAACCTGGTGGAGCAGACCCTGCCCCGGCTTGACGACGACGGCTGGATCATCGAGATCGCCGATTCGTTTCCCTATCGCGTGATCGAATCCGACCGCTGGTTCGGCCGGCTGAAGGACGATGGCGACGGACTCTGGTTCGGTCTCGAATGCGGGGTCGTGCTCAACGACGAGCGCATCAACCTGCTGCCCGCGCTGGTCGCCTGGCTGCGTGACCACGACCCGGCCGAACTGCGCCAGCCGGCGGGCGGCGGCGCCCCGGAAGACACCGTTCACCTCCAGGTGCCGGAGAGCCGGTCGTGGGTGGCGTTCCCGCGCCACCGCCTGCTGCACATCGTCGAGACCCTGACTGAACTCTACGACCCGAACCCGCTCGATCCGGCCGGCAAGCTGCGGGTGCCCAAGCTGCGCGCCGCCGAGCTGATCGGGCGCCGCCGGCCGCTCCGCCCTGACAAACCCATGCCGTCAACCACCGCCACCCCGGCGGCTTCGACGGACACGAGCGGCGAGGACAACTGGACCCTGTTCGAAACCCCCGATTCGGAAGCCTTGCGCGGGCTGCGCGAGCAGGTCCACGGCTTCGGCGGCATCGCCGCCAGCACCCCGGACCCCTCGTTTGGCGCCACCCTCCGCCCCTACCAGCTCGACGGCTACCGCTGGCTGCAGTTCCTGCGCCAGCACGACCTCGGCGGCGTGCTGGCCGACGACATGGGCCTCGGCAAGACCGTGCAAACCCTCTGCCACCTGGCCACCGAACACCGCTCGGGCCGCGCCGCCGGCCGACCCAGCCTGATCGTGGCGCCCACCAGCCTGCTGCCGAACTGGGCGCGCGAAGCTGCCAGGTTCGCCCCCTGCCTCCATGTTCTGGTGTTGTCAGGGCATGACCGCGCCGGGCTGCACGCCCTGCTGCCGCAGGCGGACCTGGTCGTCACCTCCTACCCGCTGCTGCTGCGCGACGCCGAAATCCTGACCGAACAACTTTTCCACTGCGCCGTGCTCGATGAGGCCCAGTGGATCAAGAACCACCGCAGCCAGGCCGCCCGCACCGCCGCCCGCCTGCGGGCCGCCCACCGCCTCTGCCTGAGCGGCACCCCGGTCGAAAACCACCTTGGTGAACTGTGGTCGCTGTTCCAATTCCTCATGCCCGGCTACCTCGGCAGCCAGGAGGCGTTCCGCCGGGTCTACCGGCACCCCATTGAAGAACACGGCGACGAGGACCGGCGCGAGGCGCTGGCGCGCAAGGTGGCCCCGCTGATGCTGCGCCGGACCAAGGACACCGTGGCCCGCGACCTGCCGCCCAAGACCGAGGTCGTGCGCGCCTGCGAGCTGCACCCGTCCCAGCTCGACCTCTACGAGAGCGTGCGCATGGCGATGGACGAAACCTTGCGCGACCAGATCTCACGCCATGGTCTCCAGGCCTCGCAACTGCTGATCATCGAAGCCCTGCTCAAGTTGCGGCAAACCTGCTGCGACCCGCGCCTGCTCAAGATGGCCACGGCCACCTCCGCCGGGGGCGGTTCGCGGCTGCCGGCGGCCATCGCCGACCCCTCCTCCGTGCCCTCCGCCAAGCTCGAACTGCTTGAGCAAATGGTCCGCGACCTGGTCGCCGCCGGCCGGCGCATCCTGATCTTCTCCCAGTTCACCAGCATGCTCGGCCTGATCGAACAAAGCCTGCACCAGCTCGGCATCCCGCTGGTCAGCCTCACCGGATCCACCCGCGATCGCGGCCGCCCGGTCGAGGCGTTCCAGCGCGGGGACGTGCCCGTATTCCTCATCAGCCTCAAGGCCGGCGGCGCCGGGCTCAACCTCACCACCGCCGACGTGGTGATCCACTACGATCCCTGGTGGAACCCCGCCGCCGAAAGCCAGGCCACCGACCGCGCCTACCGTATCGGCCAAACCAACCCCGTGTTCGTCTACAAGCTCATCGCCTCCAATACCGTCGAGGAACGCATCCTCCAGCTGCAGGAGAAGAAAAAAATTCTGCTCAACGGGTTGCTCGGCAGCCGCACCAACAAGTCCGCGCTCGACCGTCGCGATCTCGAAGTGCTGCTGGCCCCGGTCGGCAGCCCGCAGGCGGGCGCGTGACCAGCACCCGCCCGGCTGTTCCTGCTCACGGTCAGGCAGTCGCCGGCCACACGCCGGAACAGGATCCGGGATGGCAAGCCGGGGCGCACCGGAATTCGGCGCCGACACCTTCCCTACCCCACCTCCCGGGCCGCGCGACCGGCGGTTGCCAGTGCGCCGATTCCCGGCCAAGCTGCCCGCTCCGGGCTCCGCCTGCCGCCATGAGTGACCTGCTGTATCTGTTCGAGCGATTTCCGACCTTCACCCAGACCTTCTGTGTGCGCGAGATACTGCAGTTGCAGCGACTCGGTCTGCGCCCGCGCCTGATCTCGATCCGCGACACCCGCGACGAGGCGATCCGGCATTTCCCCCGTGAACTGGTGGACCAGGTCACCTACCTGCCGCAAGGCGACGCCCTGCCCGAAGCGGTCGACCAGCTCAAGCGCGAGGGTCGCCTGTCCAAAGCGGCGCTGCTGACGCTGCGACAGTGGCAGGGCCGGGCCGACAAGCGCCGGGTTCACGAGGCGATCTGGATCGGCGCCCAACTGTGGCACCCCGCGCCCTCTGCAAGCAACGACGGCAACGACCCGCC
>SKLO01000083.1 GCA_007123195.1 Verrucomicrobiales bacterium
CTGGCACGCAGGCACTCCAAGGACAGCCGCGCCGACGGCGGCGGCGCCTGGGGCTGGGTCGACCGCTCGACCCTCAATCCGCGCATCTACGAGATCGCCCAGAGCTTGCAGACCGGCGGCGTTAGTGGCGTGATCGAGGACCAGGCGGCCCTCATCCTGATCAAGCTCGACGCCCGCCAGGACGGCGCCCTCAAGCCGCTGGAAGAGGTGCGGTCGAACATCGAACTGCGGATCACCAGTGAGAAGCGGCAGGAACTCGAGCAACGCTGGCTGGAGCGCCTGCGGGAACGGGCGACCATCCGCAAGGTGGGCTGAGCTCCTGCCGCCTGTCCCTCTCCCTTGTGGCGCCCCTTATGATCAACCCAGGACCGGATAGCGGTGCCCGCCGATCCGTTGTCCCCGGAACAACCGCCCCACAGCCCCATGACCACCGAAGCCCGAGACCCCGAGACCCTTGAACTGATCCAGAACCTGGAGGCCAGGCTGGCGGTTTTGGAGCAACGCGTCTGGGAACTGGAAATTGAACTTGGCGGACGCGGAGCGGACGCCGGGACTGCCGACAACAGCCCGCCGCCGGTCGAGCTTCAATCCGTCGAAGTTGAAGACCCGGCCGATGCCGCAGCGCAGGGCGATGAATACGCCGACGAGGCCGCAACGTCGTTCGACATCGATCCGGTATCCGCGGGAGAAGCGGATGAGGGTGGCGCGGGGACAGAATTGGCAGCCAGGGACGAACCCGGTGCGGACGAACCGGCGTCGCGCGATCCCTTCGAGGTCATCGAAGTCGACGCGCGGATCAGCGGGGACTCGGACGACGGCGTGGACTACGTCTGGAAAGTCACCCTGCAAAGCCACGCGGACCGGAAGCAACGGCTGCAAGCCCGCATTCACTTTGTGGATGCCCATTCGCTGCTGGTCGAAGAGGTGGTCGTGCGCGGCCTTGCGCTGTATGCCGGCCAGCGCCAGTTGTTCACCGGCAAGGTCCAGCTTGAGACCCACAAGGCCGACGACGTCGCCGGGGTCAAGGCCCACATCAGCGCCGATTCCTGAAAACCGCTTGCCTCCAGACCCGGTCGGGGGCATCGCCCGCAGGCCCTGGTCATTTCCTTCTCTCCTGTCAGTTTTTTCCATCGATCCACTCCATGCACCCGGTCAAAGATTCGCCCCGCTCGCTGGTCCGCGTGGGCTACGACGGACGGGTGCACAAGACCTTCCGCGGACCCAAGGCGCGCCGCCGGTTCACCAACGAGGTGCGGGTGCTGCGGCATTTGGAGGAGCAGGGCTGCGATTTCGTGCCGCGCGTGCTCGAGGCCGATCCGGAGCATCTCTACCTGGTGACCAGCAACTGCGGCAAACCGGTGGAACAACTAGGCGAGGACAAAAAACGCCACCTGTTCGACCAACTGCGCCAGTATGGTGTGTCCCATGGCGACGAGGAGGTGCGCAACGTAACCTACCGCATCACCGACCAACGCTTCTGCATCATTGACTTTGAGCTTGCCCGCCTCGAAGGGGACCCGATTGAGACCGATGAGCACGACCCAGATGAAGACCGCCGCGGACTCGAGTGACGCCGCGCCCGACCAGGACGCGGCCGCCGGCGGCCCGGCCGATGGAGCGGAGAAGCTGGAAAGTGTGAGTTGGGCGGCCGCGACCGACACCGGGCGCTTCCGCAAGGACAACGAGGACGCGTTCATTCTGTTCACCTGCGGCCAGGGTGAGCTGGTGCTGCTGGGCAAGAGCGGTGAGGGGGCGCTCGACGAGCGCGACTACGTGTTCGCGGTCAGCGACGGCATGGGCGGCGCCAACCTCGGCGAGCGCGCCAGCCGGATGGTGGTTGAGGAACTCAAAATCCTGGTGCCGCGCGCCTACCAGGCCGGCGTGTCCGGGTTCCGGCCGGACTACCTCGGCGTGCTGGGCCAGGCGATCGACCGCACCCACGCCAAGATCCAGGTCGAGGCGCAGGCCTACAGCGAGAGCAGCGGCATGGGCGCCACCCTGACCCTGGTGTGGCTGAACTCGACCGCGCTGCACTTCGCCCACATCGGCGACAGCCGGCTCTATTACCTGCACGAGGGCCAGTGCCGTCAGTTGTCGCACGACCACACCAGACCCGGACAGATGCAACGCGACGGCAGGATCAACGAGCGCCAGGCCAAGAACCATCCGCAGCGCAACATCCTCCATCAGGCGCTGGGCGCCGGCAACAGGGCAGTCGAGCCGCAGCTCGGCACCGTGCTGATCCATCCCGGCGACCGGTTCCTGCTGTGCAGCGACGGCTTGACCGACGGGCTCTGGGACCGGCGGCTCGGCCAGCTCATCGCGCAGGACAAGGACTGCGGGGGCATCCTCGCCGACATGATGCGCGAGTCCCTGTTCCAGTCGGCGCGCGACAACACCACCGCCATCGTCTTCGAGTTGCGTTAGGGTGATCTCCAGTCTTCCAATTTCCAATTTTCAATCCAGATCTCCCCGCCAAGTGACAGACCCAGCCGCCGTTTCAGCCGTCTCCGCCGCCACACCCGCCCCGGTCCGCCCCGGGGTCAGGGTGGCCTTGTTCGATCTCGATCACACCCTGCTGCCGCACGACACTCAGGGGCTGCTGGCCAACTTCGTGCTGCGCCGCCAGCGCGGGCGCACCCTGCTGCACCTGCCGTTCCTGGCGGTGGCGCCCGCACGGGTGCTGCGGCTGGTGTCGACCCGGTTCCTGAAACGCATGTTCCTGAACTACCTGTGGCGGCTGCCGCGGCCGCAGCTCGAGCGGCTGGTGCTGGAGTTCGTGACCAGCGAGGTGCGGCCAAGGCTGTATCCGTCCGTGCTTGAGGAACTGGAACGCCACCGGCGCGAGGGCCGGACCACGGTGCTCAACAGCGCCAGCCCGGAGTTTTATGTGACTGCCATCGGGCGCGAACTTGGCTTCGACCATGCCATCGGCACCCGGGTCGACCTCGGCCCGGGGCCGCGGGTGCGCTGGCTGCCGGACATCGACGGCCCCAACAACAAGCGCGCCGCCAAACTCGAGCGCATGCGCGAACTGCTCGGCGTGACGCCCGGCGAACCGTGGCCCGGCCACGACGGCCGGCCGCCGCTGGAGGACAGTTGGGCCTACAGCGACAGCGCCGCCGACGTGCCGCTGCTGCGGCTGGCGCGGCACAAGGTGCTGGTGCATCCGTCGGCGGAGTTCAGCGCCATCGGCGGGCACGAGGGCTGGGACATGACCGTGCTGCAGCCGCCGCGGCCCTACGCCGGCGAGACCGGGGCACGGCTCACTTCGCTGCGACAGGCGTTCGGGTTGTATCCGCCGGCGTCAAAGCAGTCGTTGCCCACGACGTCCTGAGGATCGATCCATCTGTGGCTGGAGAACCCGCATGCTGACCCTGACACTCATTCGCCACGCCAAGTCGAGCTGGAGCCGGCCCGACCTCGGTGATCATGACCGCACGCTCAACGAGCGCGGGCTGCGGGCCGCCCCGCAGATGGGTCGCTGGCTGGCCGCGCACGGCTGGGCCGGTGAAAACGGGCCCGGCTTGCCGGACCACTGGCTTTCCAGCACCGCCACCCGGACGCGGCTGACCGCCGAGATCATGGCCGGCGAGTGCGGGCTGCCGCTGACCGCGTTGCATTTCGACCGGCGGCTGTACCTGGCGGACAGCCGTGAGCTGCTGCATTTTGTCAGGGAGACCCCGGTGTGCAGGCATCTGGTGCTGTTCAGTCACAACCCCGGCATTGAGGACTTCGCCAATGAACTTCTCGAAACCGGCGGGGACCTGGTGTTCAAGACCTCCGCCGTGGCCTGCCTGACGCTGCCGCAGGACGAGTGGCAGTGGCTCGACTTCGGCACCGCCTCGCTGCGCTTCCACACCTGGCCGGCGCAGCTGGAACAGGATGCCTGAGGGCCCGCCTGCGCCAAACGTTGCCACTACGCCCTCCGGCATCAACGACGGACCGTGGTCAGGAATCGGGAGTCGGGAGACGGCAGAGTCGGTGGCTGGAGGCCGGTGGGTCAAGGGCCGGCAGGCAGAGTGGGGTAGACATTCCTGTCTGCCCTGCCCATGGCCGGTCAATACCAATGCCAAATTCCGCCGACTCAACAACGGCCACCCGCCACCTGCCACCCGCCACCTGCCACTCGCCACTCGCCACTCGCCACTCGCCACTCGCCACTCGCCACTCGCCACTCGCCACTCGCCACTCGCCACTCGTTCCCCGTCACTCACCCGTGGCCTTTGGTCGCCAAGGAAACGCGCTCGGCCTGCGCGGAGCCCGATCCCGGAGGGATCCAAGACGGTAGCCGGTGGTTGAGCCCGCCTTGCGGGCGACACCACCGGTAAAATCCCCCTAAAAGGCATGCATCCTGAAAGGATGCCATCGGCGCGGGCCACCAACCCTCGGGCGGCTCCGGCAACAAGGCGCGCGTACGCCACACATAACCACAACGATGGCACCCCTTCCGGGGTGCAATGATGTGGGGGCGGGGAAATCCGGTGGTGTCGCTTCGCTCAACCACCGGCTACCACCTGTGATGCCTCCGGCATCCATCGTGTCCCCCGATCCCCGACCCCTGACGGGCGATCCTTGGGCGATGCATTGGCAGGGCAGACAAGAATGTCTACCCCACACTGCCTGCCGGCATTTGACCGCCCCGTCCGACCCCTGACCCCAGTCACCAGTCACCAGTCACCAGTCACCAGTCACCCGTTACCCGTTACCCGTTACCCGTTACCAGTTACCAGTTACCAGTTACCAGTTACCAGTTACCAGTTACCAGTTACCAG
>SKLO01000583.1 GCA_007123195.1 Verrucomicrobiales bacterium
ATAGGCAGCCGCGGGTTCATTGAGGAGGTGTTCCGGGCGCGGCGCGGGTGTTTCGGGCCGAAACGCAAGGACGGGGCGCGACCGATCAAGGAAGCGGACACGGGGTTGTTCTCGCTGCGGGCGCTGCGGGTGCAGGCGGTGGAGTGAGGGCTGCCTGAGCGAAATGTGGCGCACCCACGAAGCGGGTTGCCACGATTTAGACGCACCGCCCTCGTGCCCGTCGGTAGTGCGGGCAGTATCGCGCCCAGCCCGGCACCAGCCGCAGTCGCAATGCCAGGCCGCCCAGCCGCTCCAGTGTGCGCACATAAGCCGGATGCCAGCGACGCCACGGTAGTTGCAACCGCTCGCGCACCGGCGACGGCACATACTCGCACGCCAACGGCGCCGTCCACGGCCTCAGCGCCAGCACCCAGCGCGGCCGCCGCGGCGCCACGATGTGCGCCGCCACCTCGGCCGACAACGGATGCGACCCCAGCAACGGCCCCGCCAGCATCTCGCGGTAATAAACCTCGAACTCGGCCAGCGATCGCGGGCCGAACCCGGGGTCGAGCCCGAACACCTCGCCGAACCGCCGCATCTCCCGATAATACTCCTCCTGCGCCGCCGCCGACAATTCGCGCCCGAACCGACGATGCATCGACAGCGCGCCGTCAATCAGCGTCGCCAGCACCCACAGCTGCGCGTCCGGATCGAACGCTGAATAACGCCCCGGCGACTCGCCGTGAACCGGGGCGTGGCGCCGCGCCACCACCCGTCGCACCGCCGCCACCTCCTCCGCGGTGCCGAAGCTGATCGCATACACCGCGTCCAGCGTGCGCTTCAACCTGCCCATCACGTCCTCCGTGAAGCGGCTGTGCGCCGCAACCCCCATGGCCACTTGCGGGTGCGCCACCTGCAGGATCGCCGCAGCCGCTCCGCCCAGCAGGATGAACCGCTCGCGGCTCACGTTCCACATCACCGACCCCGGCCGGTAGGGCGCCGCCTCGACCGCCAACCAGCGTTCGCCGGTGTCGGCATCGGATCCAGACCCGCCCGGCGGTGGTGATGACGAAGTCCCCTGCTTGATGTTCATGTCCGTATACCTGCCACGCCGTGCCCGATCAGGCACCCGAGCGGGTGCCGTGCCGCCCCCAGCGCAGCCCGGGAGAGCCGGGCGTCCCTCCTCCCTACCACCAAGCCGGCCGCCCTTCACTCCCAATCGCCCTCCCTCCCACCTCTGTGGTCGCTCATGCTTCCAACCCGGCCGTGGAGCCATCGCATCCATCCCCCGCTCAACAATCCGGGGTGCCCTCGCGCTCCTGCGGGCGCAAGTCGTTCTCGCCGCCCATTCCGCGCTGGATGTTCAGCGCGACCAGGCGCGCCTCCTCCTTGGCGGCGTCCACCCTCTCCATCATCCTGAACGGTTTCCGGCCTTGCTCAAAGGAACAAACAGCACCGGGATTCTACGATGATTCAGCACGCGCAAACCAGCCCTTGGTGCGCTGGCAAACGCGGACGAGGAACAGCATCAGCGGCACTTCGATGAGCACGCCGACCACGGTTGCAAGGGCCGCGCCCGAGGACAGCCCGAACAACATGACGGCGGTGGCGATGGCGACTTCGAAATGGTTCGATGCGCCGATCATGGCGGCCGGGGCGGCGTCCTCGTAGCGGAACTTCAACATCTTCGCCGCCAGATAGGTGATGCCGAAGATGAGCAAGGTCTGGATCGTCAACGGGATCGCGATCCAGAGGATGGTCAGGGGGTTGGCCAGGATGGTGTCGCCCTTGAAGCTGAACAACAGAACCAGGGTCACCAGCAGGGCGCCGATGGCCACCGGCGTCAGGTAGTGAAGGAATTTTTCAGCAAACCACTCCGGGCCCTTGACCTGCATGATCCACCGTCGGGTGAAATAACCGGCCACCAGCGGCAGGGCGACGTAGATGCCCACCGACAGCAGCAGCGCCTGCCATGGCACCGGCATCTGGTTGATGCCCAGCAGCCAGCCTCCCAGCAGGCCGTAGAGCAGCAGCATCAGCAGTGAATTGACCGCCACCATGACCAGGGTCAGGCCCTGGTTGCCGCGCGCCAGGTAGCCCCACACCAGCACCATGGCGGTGCAGGGCGCGATGCCGAGCAGGATGGCCCCGGAGATGTAGGAGCGGTAGAGATCAACCTCGGTGCCATCTTTCACGACCTCGGTGCCGGGCAGCAGGTCCTTGAAGAACACGCCGAGGAACAGGGTGGCGATGGCCAGCATGGTGAAGGGTTTGATCAACCAGTTCACCACCAGCGTCAGCACCACCGGCCGCGGCGTGCGGCTGGCCTGTGCGACCTCGGCGAAGTCGATCTTCACCATGATGGGATACATCATGAAGAACAGGCAGATGGCGATCGGGATCGACACCACCGGGGCGTCGTTCACATAAATCGCCATGCCGTCCAGGGCCTCCGCCAGGCCGGGCGCCAGCCGGCCGAGGCCGATGCCGGCGACGATGCACAGCGCCACCCACAAGGTGAGGTGGCGTTCAAAAAGACCCATGGAGGACTTGTCGATGGTCATGATTCAATGGCGTGGAAATCGTCCAGGCAGCAGAACAGGTTCATGAGGCAGGGCTTGCGAAGGGAGTAGAAGATCTGGGTGCCGCGGCGCTCGGATTTGAGGATGCCGACGTGGCGCAGCACGGTGAGGTGGTTGGAGACGGTGGACATGTCGAGCCCGAGCAATTCCGTCAGGTCAGCCACACAGCGCTCGCCATTGGCGACGGCGTTGACGATGACGAGCCGGTTCGGGTGACCGAGGGCCTTGAACACGGCGGCGGCGGTCTCGAACTGGCGAGGATCGAGAGCGGCGGGCTCTGGTGTGGACGGGCAGGGAACGGTCACTGCTGCTGTATTTGGCCAAACAGCCAAGTATTGCAACTGTTTTTCCCGAGCCCCGATCAAGCGGCGACGGATCTGCACCCGCAGGGCGCCCCGGGTCGGTGCCCGGCCGGCGCAAACCCAGGCCGGCTGCCGACTATCCGGTTGCGGAACCGTCGGGGCGGTGGCTGCTTGCCACCAAGCCAACCGCCCCATGCCTGTCGCCTTCAAAGACTACTACAGCACGCTCGAAGTGTCCCGGGACGCGAGTGCCGAGGACATCAAGAAAGCGTTCCGCAGGCTGGCAAGGAAACACCATCCCGACGTCGCTGAGGACAAGGCCGGTGCCGAGGAGCGGTTCAAGGACATCAACGAGGCCTACGAGGTGCTGGGCGATCCGGAAAAGCGGCGCAAGTATGACCGGCTCGGGGCCAACTGGCGCGACGGCGATGAAGGCTTCGGGCCGCCGCCGCAGTGGACCACCGGAGGCCGCGGCGCCGGGACGGGAGCGGCGCCGGGGGCGGGCCCCGGCTTTGACCAGGGCCCGCAGCCGGAGTTCCATTTCGGCGGTACCGGGTTCAGCGATTTCTTCGAGCAGTTTTTCGGCGGCGCCTCGCGTTATGGCTTCCCCGACCAGGGCGCGGCCGACTTTCACCCGCAGGGCGCCGCAGGCCGGCCCCAGCGACCGCGACGCGGGGCCGACATCGAAGGCGACATTCTCGTGACCCTGCACGAGGCCATGAACGGCACTGTGCGGCCGATCACGATGCAAACCATCGACCCCCTGACCGGCCAGGTGTCGACCCGCGAATTCCAGGTGCGAATCCCGCCGGGTGCGATCGATGGCCGCCGCATCCGGGTGCCGGGCCACGGTGAGCCGGGCCGCGACGGCGGCCCCGCCGGCGACCTGTTCCTGCGGGTGCGTCACGCCGCCCACCCGGATTTCAGCAGCCGCGAGGCCGACATTTATTGTGACCTGGACATTGCCCCGTGGGAGGCGGTGCTCGGTGCCGAGGTGGTGGTGGCCACGCTGGACGGCTCGATCAAGCTGCGCATCCCGCCGCACGCGGAGAACGGCCAGAAGCTGCGCGTGCGCGGACGCGGGCTGCCGAAGGGCAGGGCCGGCGAGCGCGGGGATTTTTACGTCGTTCTACGGGTGCAACTGCCCGCCGCCGTGAGCGCGGAGGAGCGCGAGTTGTGGCAGCAGCTGCGCGACCGCTCGACCTTTCAACCACGCCAACCGCCGACCCCATGATGCCGCCCCCGGACAACCACCCATCCGACCCGCCACCCGATCGTGCCGCCGGCGCCGATGCCCGGCGCCAGGATGAACGCCGGGACGTGGTTGAGCCCGAAGCCGAAGCGGCCTACAGCATCGACGTCGTGGCCCGGGTCAGCGGCGTGTCCACCGAAACGATCCTGCACTTCCATGAGCACGGGCTGATCGCGCCGGCGGTCGGGGAGGCGGCCCGGGGCGAGTGCTTCGATGACGAGACCGTGCACCGGGTGCGCCGGATCGAGTATCTGCGCAGTTGTTACGGCATGCAGCTGGCTGCCATCAAGCTGACGCTCGATCTGATGGACGAACTGGAGCAGCTGCGGGCGGAACTTCGGGCGCGCGGCTAGGGTGCTGCCTCCGAAATATCTGCACAGAATAAGGTTCTTTGATTTTGAAAACGGGTCGCTTTGCGCCCTGAGTTGAAATACGCCGCCTTCTTTATCAACTTCTGCGTTGCCCGTCCCGCCTTCGCCGTTGGCTACGGCGGGCAAGTGGTCGCGAATGACCATTCGTTCCCGCCTCGCGCCACCCTTGACGCCGCGGCCCTCTCCCGCCACGACCCCTCACGGTAAGGATGCCGTCGCTCCTTGGTTGGCGCCTTGCAGGGAGGGGCTTGAATTCGCACCAGCACCGCAGGGCTCAGGCGG
>SKLO01000600.1 GCA_007123195.1 Verrucomicrobiales bacterium
ACGCCAGGTGGCCGGCTGCCACCGGGTCGAGCGGTTCAATGCCGGTTTCCTCAATGGTCTCGCGCACGGCGGCGGCGATCGCGCTCTCTCCGGGGGCGATCTTGCCACCCGGACCGTTGACCTTGCCGGCGCCGAAGCCGCGCTTTTTCTCGATCAGCAACACCTCGCCGCCGGGACCGTGGTGTTGGTCGATGACAAACAGCAGCGTCGCCCGCACCCGTGGCTGCCAGCTGGTCCAGTCGAACCCGGCGTTGAATCCGCCCGGCGCCATGCCATGTTCATGGGCCGGGGCCGGGGCCGGGGCCGGGGTGATGGTGGTGTTGTCAGGCACTGGCGGATCGGTCGGATGGCGGGAGGGCTTCAGACCTCGACCGGGTCGCAGCTGCAGACCAGGTTGCGGTCGCCGTAGGCGTTCTCGATGCGCCCGACCGGTGGCCAGTATTTGTCGGCGGCCACCCAGTCGAGCGGGAACACGGCCTGCTGGCGGCTGTAGGGATGGGGCCATTGCTCCACCGACAATGCGGCGGCGGTGTGGGGCGCGTTCTTGAGCGGGTTGTCCTGGGGATCGATGCGGCCTTGCTCGATGTCCATGATCTCTCCGTGGATGGCGATCATGGCCTCGCAGAAGCGGTCGATCTCATCCTTCGACTCCGACTCGGTGGGTTCGATCATGAGCGTGCCCGGCACCGGCCAGGACATGGTCGGGGCGTGGAAGCCGAAGTCCATCAGGCGCTTGGCGATGTCCTCGACGGAGACCGATTTGAAGCCGCGCAGGTCGAGGATGCACTCGTGGGCGACGCGCTGGTTGCGGCCGCGGTAGAGCACGGGGAAAAAGGCTTCGAGCCTTCGCGCCATGTAGTTGGCGTTGAGGATCGACACCTCGGTGGCGCGGCGCAGGCCGTCGGCTCCCATCATGGCCAGATACATCCAGCTGATGGTGGTGATGCTGGCGCTGCCCCAGGGCGCCGAGCAAACGACGCCGTCGGTTTTTTCAAGCAGCCGGTGGCCGGGCAGGTAGGGCGCCAGATGGGGGGCGGCGGCGATCGGGCCGACCCCGGGGCCGCCGCCGCCGTGGGGGATGCAGAAGGTCTTGTGCAGGTTCAGGTGGCAGACGTCGGCGCCGATCATGGCGGGCGAGGTGAGGCCGACCTGGGCGTTGAGATTGGCGCCGTCCATGTAGACCTGACCGCCGGCGTCGTGGACCAGCGCGCACAATTCGCGCACGCCCTCCTCGTAGACGCCGTGGGTGGACGGGTAGGTGATCATCAGGGCGGCGAGGTCGGCGGCGTGGGCGCCGATCTTGGCGGCGAGGTCGTCGCGGTCGATGTTGCCCTCGTTGTCGCAGCGCACGCCGACGACGGTGAAGCCGGCCATCACGGCGCTGGCGGGGTTGGTGCCGTGGGCCGAGGCGGGGATCAGGCAGACGTGGCGGTGGCCCTGGCCGCGGGCGCGTTGCCAGGCGCGGATGGCCAGCAAACCGGCAAACTCGCCCTGCGACCCGGCGTTGGGTTGCAGCGACACCGCCGGCAGGCCGGTGATTTCGCCCAACCATTGCTCCAGCTCGGTGAACATCCGCAGGTAGCCGGGCGCCTGGTCGAGCGGCGCGAACGGATGCAGGCCGCCGACCGTGGTCCACGACAGCGGCGCCATTTCGGCGGCGGCGTTGAGTTTCATGGTGCACGAGCCCAGCGGGATCATCGAGCGGTTCAACGCGATGTCCTTGTGCTCGAGCTGGCGCAGGTAGCGCATCATCGAGGTCTCGGACCGGTAGCGGTGGAACACCTGTTGCGGCAGGAAGCCGCTGTCGCGCAGCAGCTGCCCGGGCAGCGCCATCGCGGGGCCGGTGTCATCGTCGCCGTCGTGCTTTTCCAGGGCTGTGGCTGTGTCAGGCTCGGGCGCGGCGCCGAACGCCTGCCACAGCGGCCCGAGGTCGTCGCCGGTGGAGGTCTCGTCGAACGTGACCCCGACGTGGCGGTCGTCGATGCGGCGCAGGTTGTAGCCGCGGCCGAGCGCCGCCTTGATGACCTTGTCAGGGTCGTCGACCCTGGCGCAGACGGTGTCGAAGTAGTGGCTGGTGGCGGGTGCCGCGCTGTCGCCGGGCAGTCCGGCGGCGAAGCGCACCGCCAGGCCGTGGACCCGGCGGGCCATGGCCTGCAGTCCCTGGGGGCCGTGCCAGACGGCATACATGGCGGAGATCACCGCCAGCAGCACCTGGGCGGTGCAGATGTTGCTGGTGGCCTTGTCGCGGCGGATGTGCTGCTCGCGGGTCTGCAGCGACAGCCGGTAGGCCGGCCGGCCTGCGCTGTCTTTCGACAAGCCGATCAGGCGCCCTGGCAGGCGGCGCTTGAGGGCGTCGCGCACGGCGATGAAGGCGGCGTGCGGTCCGCCGAACCCGAGCGGCACGCCGAAGCGCTGCAGGTTGCCGACGCAGATGTCGGCGCCGAGCGCCCCGGGCGGGGTCAACAGACAAAGCGCCAGCGGGTCGGCGGTGACGATCGCCAGCGCCCCGGCGTCGTGCGCCCGCGCGACCAGCGGCGCCAGGTCGTGTACCTCGCCGCGGGTGTCGGGATAGCCGCAGGCGACCGCGAACAAGCCGTCGATTTCACCCAGGTCGACCCCGGCGGGATCGGTCACCAGCGCCTTCAAACCGACCGCTTCCAGCCTGGTGCGGGCGACGTCGAGCGCGTGCGGGTGGAGTTGCTGCGACAGCACCGCCACCTTGGGATCGCGGTGGCCGCCGGCGGCGATGGCCAGCGCCTCGGCCAGCGCGGTGCCCTCGTCGAGCAGCGAGGCGTTGGCGACGTCGAGCCCGGTGAGTTCGGTCACCAGCGTCTGGAAGGTCATCAGCGCCTCCAGCCGGCCCTGGGCGATCTCGGCTTGATAGGGCGTGTAGGCGGTGTACCAGCCGGGATTCTCCAGCAGGTTGCGCTGGATGACGGGCGGCGTGTGGCAGTTGGCATAACCAAGCCCCAACATCGACCGCAGCACGCGGTTGCCGGACATGATCGACTGCAGCCGTTGCAGCGCGCCGGCCTCGTCAAGGGCCGGCGGCAGGTCGGGGGGCGCGTCCAGCCGGATCGCGGCCGGCACGGTCTGGCCGATCAACTCGTCCAGGCTGGCGGCGCCGACCGTGTCGAGCATGGCCTCGATTTCATGTTCGCGGGGGCCGATGTGACGGTGGACAAAGCGGTCGGACGACATGGATGAAATGATCTTATGACAGGGTCAGGCGATGTGGCCGGCATAGGCCGCGGCGTCCATCAGTTGTTCGATCTGCGACGGATCGCTGGCCTCGATCCTGAACAGCCAGCCGCCGGTGTAGGGCTCGCTGTTGACCGTTTCCGGGCTGTCGGCCAGCGCCTCGTTGACCGCGCTGATACGGCCGTCGACCGGGGCGTAGATGTCGCTCGCGGCCTTGACCGATTCGACCACCGCCACCGCCTCGCCGCGCCTGACCTCGCGGCCGACCTCGGGCAGTTCGACGTAGACGACGTCGCTGAGTTCCTCCTGGGCGTGGTCGGAGATGCCGACCGCGCGTTGGTCGCCCTCGGCCTCGATCCATTCGTGGCTTTCGGCGTAGCGCAGGTGTTCGGGATTGTTCATGCGTTGGGTGATGACTTGGAATAAAACGGTTTGCGAACCACTTCGCAGGGATAATGCCGGCCGCGGATGTCGATTTCCAGCCTGGTGCCGATGGCCGCCAACTCCGGCGGAAGGTAGGCGAGGCCGATGCCGGTGCCAAGCGTCGGCGACAGCGCGCCGCTGGTCAATTCCGCCACTTCGCGGTCGCCATGCCGCACCGGGTAGCCATGGCGCGGCGGCGGGGTGCGGCCGATCATGCGCAGCCCGGCCAGGCGCGCCGGCAGGCCCTGCTCCAGCTCGCGCTCCAGCGCGGCGCGGCCGCGGAAGTCGCCCTTGTCCAGCTTGACGAAAAACCTGAGCCCGGCCTGCAGCGGGCTGCGGTCGCGCAACAGGTCCTGGCCGTTGAGCGGGTAGGCCACCTCCAGCCGCAGCGTGTCGCGCGCGCCGAGGCCGCAGACCTGGCCGCCCTCGCCATTGACCGCGGCCACGATGCGATCGAACCAGGCCCCGGCTTGATCCACCGGGATCAGCAGTTCAAAGCCGTCCTCACCGGTGTATCCGGTGCCGCAGGCGTAACTCCCGGGGCCTTCGGGTCCGGCCACCGCCGCGATGCGGTTGCGCTCCGGCATCGTGGCGCCGTCACCGCACACGGCGCCAAACACCGCCCGCGATCGCGGGCCCTGCACCGCCACCGCCGCGAACCGGTCGCTCAGGTCCAGCAACTCGATGCCGGGCTCAAGCGCCGCCTGCAGGGTGTCGAAGTCCTCGTCCACCCGGGCGGCATTGACGATCATGAGGAAGTGATCGGCCGCCAGGCGGTAGACGATCAGGTCGTCGATGACCCCGCCGCGGTCGTTCAACAGCAGCGTGTATTGGGCTGCGCCCACCTCCAGCGGGGCGACATGATTGGTCAGCTGGCGGTCAAGCCACCCGGCCGCCTGCGGGCCGCGCACCTCCAACTCGCCCATGTGGGAGATGTCGAACACCCCGACCGAGGTGCGCACCGCCTCGTGCTCGGGCCGGATGCCCTGGTATTGGACCGGCATTTCCCAGCCGGCGAACGGGACCATCCTGGCCCCGAGGACCAGGTGGCGATCGTGAAAAGGAGACTGGCGCATGAAGGCAAGGACACCGTGGCCGGGACCGCGGCAAATGCAAAAGCCAAACGCGCGTGA
>SKLO01000183.1 GCA_007123195.1 Verrucomicrobiales bacterium
ACAGGTCGACGGCCATCACCAGCAGGCCCAGCAGGGTGAGCAGCACGCTGCCGACGATGCCGAGTGTAATCACCACTTCCGCCAGGGTGAAGGCGGTGGGTGGCTGGCGGGACGCTTGGTGTGGCGGGTGCTGTGGGCGACGGATCATGGCTGTGGCTGGCGGGCTGGTGGTCAGGACGCGGGCGGGCCTTCACGGCCGGTGAATGCTGGTGCGTCCGGTGTGGCGGTCGATCACCAGGTGGGCCCAGTTGCTGCCGGTGAACCCGTCGTCCGACGGAGTGGCGGTGGCGGGCGCCAGCGCCATCAGGATGCGGCGGTCGGCGACGCCCTGGATGCGGGCCCGGCCGTCGGGCAGGAACTCGACGTGCGGATAAAGCGCCTCGCCGCCCCCCGGCACCGGAAAGGTGGCGAGTGCCGCCGGGTCGGTCATCAGGTCCGCGCCCCTGACCAGAGCGGGGCGCTCGGCGGCGAACGGGGCGGCGCGGATGACGTCGGGGATGGTCTCGAGCAGGGTGGTGCCGGCTGGCAGCGGCTCCCAGGTGGAGATCGGTTGGAACGACTCGGTCTGGTGGTCCCAGGCCCACAAAGCAACGGCGGACGCCGACTCGGTGTCCGGGTCGGTGCCTGGGGCATGCGTGGTCAGCGACACCCTGACCACGGTGTTGCGGGCGATCGATTCGCTGCGGGCCAGGCCGAGCGCGTCGGTCAGCTGGCGCGCCGCGCCGGTCAGGCCGGTGGCCTGCTGGGAGGTGCGCAGGCCGTTGGCGGCGAGCGCCAACAGCAGGCCGATGATCGTGGTCACCACCAGCAACTCGACCAGGGTGAATCCGGCGGGGGAGACACGGGTGGCCGTCCGTGGCCGGTCATCGTCCGGAGTCGGTGGTGACGTGGCGCGGCTGGATGGCTGCATTAGACGTGGGAATGACCGGGCGGGGGAATTCTTGAGGATGGATGGTTGTGGCGTCGGGCGGTGGTGGTGCGGCAGGACGGTGGTGAAAGGACGGTGGAGAATCGAATCAACCCTGGCTTGGCAGACCCGCCAGCCCGGGGGGTGTTCAGCGCCGCCGCCGGCCCAGCAGCAGCGCGGCGGCCAGGGTCAGCAGCAGGGTTCTTGATGGTTCGGGAATGTTGGCGGCGGCGCCGTGAGCGAAGATTTGTTCGGGAGTCAGGGCGGTGTTGTAGAGGGCGAAACCGGCCATCAGGCCGTCGAAATGGTGGCCGGTGCCGCCGGAAAGCGGGCCATCGAGAAAGCGCATGCCGCCGACGCGCCCTCCCAGGGCGAGGGGGTCGGTATGATTCGGAATGGCACTGAAGTTGCCGGTGTCCATGCCGGCCAGCATCCCGTTCAGGTAAGCGGCGAAGAAGTCGTCGCCGCCGCCCACGGTGCTGTCGTAGACGCCGGCGGTGTGGTAGCGCGAGTTGGGATCGATCGGGGTGGACAGGTAGGAGATGATGGAATTGTCGGCCCACACGCCGAGGTGCAGCAGGCTGTTCTCGATGTAGGCACCGAAGCCATTGGTGGTGCCGCCGCCGTCGAACAGCACCTGGCGGGTCGTGACGTCGCTGCCGGTGCCGAACAGGAACTCAAACGTGCGCACCGGATGGGGGCCGTTTGTGTTGATGCCGCTGATGGCGGGCAGTTCGATACGGCCGTTGTTGGCGGAAAAATCCATCGTCCGCAGGCCGCCGGAACCGTCCCAGATCAGTGTGCCGGTGGCGGTCGGCACCGCGGCGGCGGTGACGTTGGCGTCGGCGGCGGCACCCACGCCGGCGGTTGAGGTGTTGGCGTTGGCCACGTTGACGCCGCCGGCGTGGTAGTAGACCACCGGGTTGTCCGCCAGCACGGCGTTGCCGTAGGGGCCGAAGTCGGGGGCCAACCCGGTGCCGGCGGTGTAGTGATTCTGGATCTTTTCGGCATTGAGATTATTGGCGCCGAGGAACAGGGCGGGATCATCGATCAGGCCCACATAGGACGCCTGGGTTGAGCTGGTGCCGATGTCGTGGTAACGCGTTGACCCGAAGACCCTGCCGAAGCCACTGGCATCGCTGTGGCTGTACAGCCGTCCCACGCCGCCGATCTGGCCGAAGGGCACGCCGTCCAGATAGCCGGTGAGGGTGCCGGTGGTGGAGGTGTTGCCGTCCAGGGACAGCGCCAGATGGTAGCTCTGGCCCGGTTCGATGTCGGTGAACACATGGCGCGCGGCGGTGCCGCCGCCGCCCCAGGGTGCCCCGGCGCCGTCGTTGGGGGTGTTCCACGAGTGCAGGTGCAGTTGGCCGTCGAGCAGGTAGGCGTTGAGCCCGCGGTCGGCTCCGCCCGACTCGAACAACATTTGACGGTCGTTGGTGGCGTCGGCTTGAAACCAGAAACTCACAGCACGCCGGTCGTTGGTCTGGTTGAACGCGGTGTTGGTGCGGTATTCGATGCCGCTGGTGTTGCCGGTGAAGCGGGTGGCCGGCGAGTCGCCAAGCGGCACCAGGCAGGGTTCGTTGGGCAGGGGTGGGGTATTGGGTGAGACCGATCCCCTGAGAATGCCGGACAGGTCGCCGCCGAGGCCGGCGCCTGAGGTCAGCGAGGTGGCCTCGTTGGCTCCGCCGACGCGCATGAACGCCACCGGGTTGTCGGCGAGAACGGTTTGTTCATAGGCGTTGAAGGCGGGCAGGGCGTTGTTGGTCGCGTTGCCACCGGCGGCCCAATGCGCCTGGATCTGGTTGGTGGTCAAGCCGCTGTTGTAGAGCGCCACTTCATCGATCACCCCGGCGAAATGGTTGCCGTTGCCACCGGCGGGACCGGTGGTGAACCGGGTGTCGTTGCGCATGGCGCCGATGGCGGTGAGACCGGTGTGCGCGAGCATGGTCGATGGCACCCATCCCTGCGCGGCTGCCTTGCCGTCGAGGAACAGGGTCACCGAGTTGGTGCCGTTCGGATTGTTGAGGTTCGGGTTGCCACTGGTGTTCAGTCGATCGAACACAAGCTGGGCCTGATAGGTGGTTGCCGAATCGACCGGGGTGCTGAGAAATTGGGTGAACTGTTCTCCGGCCGCGCCGCCGGTGCGCCAGGCTCCGGCCACCAGTTGGCCATTGTGAACATAAAGGTTGAAGCCGTTGCCTCCGCCGCCTTCCTCGAACAGCACCTGCGGGGTGGCGGTGGCGGCATTGCCGGCATTGAACCACAGCTCGATCGTCCGGGCGGCGTGTTCGCCGGTGTTGATCAGCGGGTCGCTCGGGATGTCGACCCGGCTGTTGATCCCGTTGAATTGCGCGGCGGTGGTGCCGGGCTCGCCCGGCACCAGCCCCGGCACCCCGAGGGTGACGCCACCGACGTAGGTGCCGTCGTGGTTCGCCGGCGGAATGGTGCTGCTGTCAAAGGCGGTGGTGCCGGAGGGTTCGCCAAGCCGCCACCAGGTGATGGGATCGTCGCCGGTGACCGCGGACTCGTAAGCGGTCTGGGCCCGGACCACGCCGCTGCCGGGTCCGAGGCCGGCAGCGATGATGAGGAGCGCGGAAAGGCGGGCCCAGGCGGCGGGGCCGACAGGCGAAAGCACCGGTATCGTGGAAGTCGGACGGTTGATCCGATCACGGCGCGCCTTGAACATTGGAATCCATCCCATTCGGGCGGCGGAGGCCGAGGCGGGGGCTGATGCTGTCCCGCCGGCGGTGCGCGGGATGATATGGGGGCGGAGCAGGTGGCAAGGGGGTCGCATGGTGGTCAGGTGGTGGGGATTGGCAACCGTTCCGGAACAAAGTGGGACGGCAGATCGACCGGGTCCGGGCGGTGGCGTGGAATAGAGGTAATATCTCCTACCAAATGGGGCATGTGGGCTGCAAGCCAAAACGAGGATATTTTTCCAACCCGTGCAGCGGCGGGGCTGCGGCGAGCGGGTCGCTGTGGCCGGCGCCTGGGGTGACTGGGGGGGGGGGGCGTGGGGCACTGGTGATAGAAAAGGTGCGGAGCCGTTACGGAGGGGGGACACTGTCCCTGGTCAATCGTTGGATCATGCGGAGGTCATTGGGCGGAGCGACGCTCGCAGGCAATGACCTGGTGATGAGCCTGTGCATTGGCCGAGCAGACAGGAATGTCCACTCCACTCTGCCTGCCGGCGTGTTGCTTGGCCGTTGACCGGTTCGTCGGCGGGCGCGTCCTTGAGGTCACCATCACCGGCCCCCGATCGCGGTGATGACCCAGATCAATCCGCCGAGACAGATCATGACAACGCCGATGGGCGCGGCGAACATCAGCATGGCCGCCGCCAACAGGCCCCACAGATGCATGTCGGTAGGGGGGACGATCCATTCATAAATGGCCGCGCCAAGAAGGGCGGCCCCGGTCAGAGCGACCAGGATGCATCCACCGATGAGAAGGAACCTGGCCATGGTGCAGGGGGGTTAGACTTTCTGGACGATGAGGTAGAGGTGATTCTCGGAATACGAGACCAGCAGATCGATGATCCGGCCGCTGCTGCCGCAGCCAATGTCGATCGCGGTCCCCCTCCGATCCGCAAACCGGAGCGCCCTCCGGTGCTGTTCAATGCCGTTGGCCCGGTTGAACTGATCGCCATGCCAGTGGGACGCCAGGTTATCGTAGCTGCGGGCAATTTGCTGTGGAGTCATGGGTGAACACGATCACGAGCGAGCATGGGATGAGGTAGGCGAGAAGGCAGCCGTAGTCCTTCAGCGATCGGTTGGTCCCGGCATTCATGATGATGGTTCTTGATTGAACTTGTATAACGGAACGGTTCTCGGAAAAGTGGTTCCA
>SKLO01000052.1 GCA_007123195.1 Verrucomicrobiales bacterium
GCCACCGAGTAGCGGGAGTTCTCATACGGCGCGAACATGATGAACCAGGAGTCGGTTTCCCGGCGGCCGCGGCGCGTCACCTGGGCGGTGCCGGTCTTGCCTCCGGCCTCGTGGTCCTCCAACGCGGACGCCCGGGCGGTGCCGCCGACGTCGTGGATCACGCGCCACATGCCGTGTTTGACCACTTCGACATCCTCGCGGGTGATGTTGTGCTCGACCAGGTCGGCGATCAGTTCGGGCGGGTCGTGGCGCAGGATCTCGCCCTCGGCGTCGACAATCCTGGAGACCAGCCGCGCCCGGTAGCTGCGGCCGCCGTTGGCGACGGTGCCGGTGACCAGCGCCATCTGCAGCGGGGTGGACTCGGTGAACCCCTGGCCGATCGAGGTGTTGGCCGTGTAGCCGTCGCTCCAGCGCTCGCGCGGGTTGCGCGCGCGCAACCACTCGGGTCCCGGCAGGATGCCCGGGTCCTCGTTGTCGATCGGAATGCCGGTGCGTCCGTCCAGCCCCAGCAACCGGCCCATCTCCATGATGCGCTCGATGCCGGCGACGTTGCCGTAGCGGTAGAAGAAGCAGTTGCACGAGCGCATGATCGCCTCGCTGAGGTCTATGGTGCCGTGGGCGCCGCCGCGGGAGGCGATCCAGCAGCGCATGTAGTGGCTGCCGTATTGAACACCCCCGGGGCAGTTGAAGCGCTGGTTCTGGATGCCGGCCAGCGCCCCGGCGAGCGCGATCGGGATCTTGTAGGTCGAGCCGGGGGCGTAGTCGGTCACCGCGCGGTTGATCAGGGGGTGGGACGGATCGCGGGTGATCGACTCGAACCGGTCGCGGCTGATGGCCGGGATGAACCAGTTGGGATCGAACGAGGGCACCGAGGCCATCGCCAGGATCTCACCGGTTTCGGGGTCGGTCACCACCGCGCCGGCGCGGCCGACACCGGAGTCGCGCAGGACGCGCTCGACGATGTATTGCAGGCGGGCGTCGATGGTCAGGTAGACATCGGCGCCCGGGCGCGGCTCCGAGTAACCGAGCTGGCCGACAATCGCGCCCTTTTCGTCGCGCAGCATGGTGCGCACGCCCGGTCGGCCGCGGAGAAACTCGTTCATCGACTTCTCCACGCCGGTGACCCCGAAGTCGTCGCCGACGTAGAAGTCCCACTCGGCGCGCTCGTCGGTCGGCACCTGCGAGTCCTCGGCCAGCCTGACATAGCCAAGGTAGTGGGCGGCCATGGAGCCGTAGACGTATTCCCGGATCGGGCGGGCGGTGACCGTCACGCCCGGCAGCCCGAGGTTGTGCTCGGCGTAGGCGGCGAACTCCTCGTAGGTGAGGTCGCGCTGGTAGACCCACGGCACCAGGCCGCGGGTGGCGCGGAAGTTGAGCTGCAGCGAGCGGCTGCTGAACGGCCGCGCCAGATCCAGCGATTCCAGCGTCGGCAGGATGCTTTCACGCACGATTTCGACCACGTCGATCTCGGTCCGCCGTCGCTGGAAGCCACGCTCCCACACCTCGTAGGTCAGCATCGGCATCTCACCGCCGTCGCGCCGGATCTGCTCGCGGTAGGCATCGACGATCTCCTTGACGTTGAACACCACTTCGTAGCTGGCGCGGTTGCTGACCAGCACGACGCCGTTGCGGTCGCGAATCTGGCCGCGCACCCCGGGCACCCTGACCTTGACCTCACGGGTGCCGGGCACCTGCGCGGCGAACTCGCGGTGGCGCTCGACCTGCATGCCCCACAGGCGCACCAGCAGCAGCGTGAAGCCGGCCAGCAGCACCACCGTGAAGAGGTAAAGTCGCAGTCTGCCCTTAAATCCCATAACGTCGGAAGCCAAGGCCGTCGTAGCGGATGCGGTAATCCGCCCACACGGCGAGGTTGTAAAGCACAAGCAGCATCAGCGGGGCCACCAGCATCGCCAGCAGCGAGGCGGTGACCACCTTGAGCCAGATTTCCTGCGGGAACCAGAAGTCGCCCCGCAACAGGTTGATGAGCAGGTATTCGGCCAGCAGCCAGACCATGGTGAGCAACCCGGCCATGATCACCGGCAGCTCCCACCGGCCCTTGCGGAACAGCGGCCGCACCCCCTGCATGAGCGAGCCGAGCAGGCCGAACAGCAGGATGCTGTAGCCCAGCGTCAGGTCCACCTCGGACTCGAACCGGGTGATGCCGAGGCTTTCCCAGTCGACGTCGGCCGCCATCCGGTCGGCCTGCACCGAGGGCGTCACCAGATAGCGCGCGTCCCAGACCAGGCCGAGGCCAAATGCAGTGAGCAGCATCACCGGGAACGGCACCGTGAGCGCGACGGCGAAGAACATCACCGGCGCAATCGGCACCCGGGCGCCATGCGCAAGTTCGATCGCCGGCATGAACTCCTGCAGGATCAGGGCCACACCCACCAGCAGCACGGCCACCACATTGAAGATCATGGCTGCCCTCCCGCCGTGGCCGCTTGGGGTTGGGATGGGGATGGAACGGCCGGAATCACGCCACCGGCCCGGGTTCCCTCCCCCTCGGCGCTGGTCTTGACGACAAACACGTCGGTCAGGCTGCCGAAGTCCACCGCCGGTTCAATGAGGGCCTCGCCGTAGATTTCCTGGCTGCTGAACTCCTTGACCTTGCCGAGCGGGATCCCGACCGGGAACAGCCCCCCCACGCCGGAGCTGTAGGCCATCATGCCCCGCTGCAGGCGAGCGTCCTTGGAAAGGAACCGCAGCACCAGGTCGGGCCGGGTTTCAAAGCCGCCGCGCCGCCCCATGAGGATGCCCTGCTCGGGCGTGCCCTCGATGCGCGCCGACACCCGGCATTGCTCGTCGGTCAACAGGATCACCACCGCCCGGCGCTCCGAAACCTGGGCGGTCTTGCCGACCAGACCGGCCTCGGTCAGCACCGGGCTGTCGGTGCCGACGCCGTCGGCCAGGCCCTTGTCAATCACCAGGCTGCCCCACCAATTGGCGGCGGTGCGCTGGATCACCCGGGCCGGCACCAGTTCCAGCGGCGCGCTCTCCTTGTAGTTGAGCATGCGCCGCAGCCGGTCGTTCTCCTCGCGCGCCTGCTCGTAACGCTGGGAAACGATCCGCAGCCGCGACACCTCCTGCCTGAGCCGCTCGTTCTCGTCCCGCAGAGCCCGCGGATCAATCGGATCGTCCGCCAGGCTGGCGGCCGCATTCTCGACCTTGGAACTGGCGTCGATGAACGGCGAGAACACGGTCAGCACCTGCCGCTGGATGGAGCGCGTGGTGTCGTCATCCAGCAAGAACACCCACACGAGCGCACCGGCGAACATCGCCAGAAACACCAGATTCAGTTTGCTCATCCCCGCTTCGCCTTCATTGGGTGGGTTGTGGTCATGGATCGTGATCCCCGCCCGGGGCGGAATCATCCCTGGCTGCTGGCCACCCGGCGCAGGAAGCTCAATTCACTGAGAACGCGGCCGGTGCCCTCAGCCACAGCGCTGAGCGGGTCCTCGGCCACGTGTACCGGCAGGCCGGTCTCCTCGCTGAGCAGGCGGTCGAGTCCGCGCAGCAGGGCACCGCCGCCGGCCAGCACCACGCCGCGCTCGACCAGGTCGGCTGACAACTCCGGGGGGCAGCGCTCAAGGGTGGTCCGCACCGCGTCGATGATGGTGTTCAAGGGCTCCAGCATGGCCTCGCGGATCTCCTGGCTGGTGACCGTAATGGTCTTCGGCAGGCCGGCCACCATGTCGCGGCCGCGCACCTCCATGCTCGTTTCCTTGCCCAGCACGTAGGCCGAACCAAGCCGGATCTTGATCTCTTCGGCGGTGCGCTCGCCGATCATGAGGTTGTAGGCCCGGCGCATGTATTGCACGATCGCCTCGTCCAGCTCGTCGCCGGCCACCCGCACACTGCGGCTGTAAACGATGCCGGACAGCGAGATCAGCGCCACCTCGGTGGTGCCGCCGCCGATGTCGACGATCATGTTGCCGGAGGCATCCTGGACCGGCAGCCCGACCCCGATGGCCGCCGCCATCGGCTCCTCGATCAGGTAGACTTCCTTGGCCCCGGCGTGAATCGCCGACTCGCGCACCGCACGCTTCTCGACCTCGGTGATGCCCGAGGGCACCGCCACCACCACGCGCGGGCGCACCGACTTGCGATTGTGGACCTTCTCGATGAAATGCCGGAGCATGGCCTCGGTCACCTCGAAGTCGGCGATCACGCCGTCCTTCAGCGGACGGATGGCCACGATGTTGCCAGGTGTTCGCCCGAGCATGCGTTTGGCCTCGTCGCCCACGGCAAGCACCTCGTTGGTGCCGGCCTTGACCGCCACCACCGAGGGTTCCCTGAGCACGATCCCCTGATCCTTGACATAGACGAGGGTGTTCGCGGTTCCGAGGTCAATTCCAATATCACTCGACCATAGACCACCAAAAAGCTTTTTGAGAAAGAACATCTTCCGTTGAAAGGGTTGAAAACTGTTGGACCACGCCGTCGACGAAGCTGCCGGCCGCGCGGGCTGCTCCGCTGCTGGAGCCGCCGCCCGCGTGGCATTCGTTTCTGAGTCGCCGGGAAAGGTGGTGCATGAGAACCAAACCGCACCCTAGAAATGGCCACGGGGGAGGTCAAGCCAAAGCTGAGCCAATGTTTAAGAATTCCAAACAACACCCATGAGCGTGCCCGAGCCCGGCTCCAGCCCGTCCGGCCGGTCCGCCCGATCCACGCCGACCGACAGCTGTTCAGGCGCGCATCACGGCACCAAACCCACTGGTCAGCCGCCTTCCGGGAAAGCCACCGAACC
>SKLO01000377.1 GCA_007123195.1 Verrucomicrobiales bacterium
GGCGCTGGATGGCGGCAGGGCGGGGGAGGGGGGCGGAAGTTTGCCTTGCGGAGGGGCAAAAAAGTTGCGCGGCATGACGATTGCAGCTTGAGGTTACCGTTCTTGTCCCGGCAAGGCGATCGCGACCGCGGACAACCAGTGATCATATACGCTGGCCGGTTGGATTGGGACGGAAATCGCCGGCACCGGAGCCTTTTTCTCATGAGCACGCACCCGCATTGGACCAACTACCAGCAACGACTCATCCGCTACCCCGAGCTGGGTTTCTCGCTGGACACCAGCCGGATGAGCTGGGCCGAGGACTTCCTGGAACAGATGCGGCCGGCGGCGGAAGGGGCGCTGGGCGCCATGAAGGACCTTGAGCAGGGCGCCATCGCCAACCCGGACGAGGACCGCATGGTCGGCCACTACTGGCTTCGCAACCCCTCGCTGGCGCCGACCGCCGAGCTGAAAGAATCGATCGAAACCGACCTCGCCGCCGCCAAGGAGTTCGCGGCCGCGGTGCATGCCGGTGAGGTGGCGCCGCCGACGGCAAAACGGTTCCGCAACCTGCTGCTGGTGGGCATCGGCGGATCCGCCCTCGGCCCCCAGCTGGTGGTCGACGCCCTGGTCGGCATCGATCCGCCGGTGCGGACGTATTTTTTTGACAACACCGACCCCGATGGCATCGACCGGGTGCTGGCGCAAATCGGTGACGGTCTGGGGGAGACGCTGACGGTGGTGGTGTCCAAATCCGGCGGCACCAAGGAAACCCGCAACGGCATGCTCGAGGCCGCCGCGGCCTACGGCGCCGCCGGGCTGGAGTTCGCCGCCCACGCCGTCGCCGTCACCGGTCCGGGCAGCCAGCTCGATCGCATGGCCGAGGCCCAGGGCTGGATCAAGCGCTTTCCGATGGCCGACTGGGTCGGCGGACGCACCTCGGTGATGAGCACCGTCGGCCTGGTGCCGGCGACCCTGCAGGGGGTTGACGTCGACGCCTTCCTCGCCGGCGCCGCGGCCATGGACGAGCGCACCCGCGGCACCGACATCGAGGCCAACGCCGCCCTCATGCTGGCGCTGGCCTGGCACGCCGCCGGCGACGGCCGCGGCGCCCGCGACATGGTGGTCCTGCCGTACAAGGACCGGCTCGTGCTGCTCAGCAAATATCTCCAGCAGCTGGTGATGGAGTCGCTCGGCAAAGAACACGACCTCGACGGCAATCGCGTGCATCAGGGCATCGCCGTTTACGGCAACAAGGGTTCGACCGACCAGCACGCCTACGTGCAGCAGCTGCGCGACGGCATTGACAACTTCTTCGCCACCTTCATCGAGGTGCTGACCGCGCGCGAAGGCGAGTCCATCGAGGTGGATCCCGGTACCGGCAGCGGCGATTATCTGCAGGGGTTCCTGCGCGGCACCCGCGAGGCCCTCAGCCAGAGCGGGCGCCAGTCCGTCACCATCACCGTCGAGCAACTCGGCGCCCGCGAGCTGGGCATGTTGATCGCCTTGTTCGAGCGCGCGGTCGGCTTCTACGCCAGCCTGGTGCGGATCAATGCCTACCACCAGCCCGGGGTCGAGGCCGGCAAGAAGGCCGCCGAGGAGTTCCTGCGGCTGCTGGACCAGGTGCACGAGCATCTCAAGACCGGCGGCGAGGTCGTCGCCGACCAGGCCGCCGCAGCGCTGGAGGCCGATCCCGAGGCAGTCTATCATTGTCTCAACCACATGACCTTCAACCACCCCTCGGTGGCGGTCCGGCGCGGCCGGAATCCTGCTGCCGATGTGTTCCACTGGAGCGCGGACTGAACCTGCCGCGGCCACGAAATGACGGGCCGCACGCCTTGCGATTGCTGTTTCCATGAGCCTCGCTCTCTACATCCTCACCGGCGTCATGGTGATGCTGTTCCTGTGGACGATCCTGATCGCGCGATCGCCGCGCGACTGGCGTCGGCTCTGGCAGGACATCATCCACCCTGGCGTCGAAATCTCGGTCAACCGCAACAAGCGCCTCGATGAACTCGTCCGCCGCTACGCGGTCATGACCGGGGGCGCCTTCCTCATTGCCGCCGCGGTGCTGTTCCTGGCCGCCACCCGGATGCTGGTCGAGGAGCGCAAGCAACCCACGCGCGCGACCCACATCGAAGTGGAGGAGATCCAGCGCATGGAGGAATCCGAGCGCCGCGAGCGCGCCCGCGAGTTGCTGCACGCCCCCGGCCGCATGCCGGAGTGAGCCCCGTCCGACCCTTCACTCCATCCTGACCAATGTCCTTGTCTCCAACCGTTGCAACACGTTCTGCCTGCGAGTCGCTGCTGGCCGAGCTGGAACGCCGCCGCCTCGCGGGCGAGTGTGACCTCAAGCCCCTGGGGGACACCCTTGCGGCCGTCCCGCCAACCGCCGCCGACGACCCCGGCAACCCCCCGCCCCGCCGTCGCGGACGCCCGGCGAAGGGTTCCACCCCAGCCGAGCCGCCGCCGCTCTCCCCCGGCCTCGCTTCGTTGCCGGTCTACCTCGGCGAATTCTGGACCGCCCGCCAACGCCAGGTCCATTCCATCCACGAAGTCTCCTACCGCGCCTGCTTCAAGCCCCAGCTGCCCGCGTTTTTCCTCGACCATGCCTCCGCGCCGGGCGAGCCGGTCTACGATCCCTTCATGGGGCGCGGCACCACCCTCGTCGAGGCCGCCCTGCGCGGCCGTCTGCCGGCCGGCAACGACGCCAACCCGCTCAGCGTCCAATTGGTCCAGCCGCGCCTGCAGCCGCCTCCGCTCACCGCCATCCAACAACGCCTGACCGAGGTCAAGCTGCCCCTGCGTCCGCCGGCCGACGACGCCGAGCGCGAGCTGCTGGTGTTTTTCCACCCCGACACGCTTGCCGAACTGCTCGGCTGGCGTGACTACTTTGCCGCCCGCCGCGCCGCCGCCACCTTCGACGCCGTCGACGGCTGGATCGAAATGGTCGCCTGCAACCGGCTCACCGGCCACTCCCGCGGCTTCTTCTCCGTCTACACCCTGCCGCCCAACCAGGCCACCTCGGTCAAGGCCCAGCGCCGCATCAACGAACGCCGCGACCAGCAGCCCGACTACCGCGATACCCGCCAGCTGATCGGCCGGAAGACCCTCAAGTTGTTCCGTGACCCCCTGCCCGCCGGCTACGGCCGCGACGCGCCACTGCTGCTGAGCCGCTCCGCCGACCACACCCCCGAGCTGGACGACAGTTCAATCGCGCTGGTCGTCACCTCGCCGCCGTTCCTCAACGTCGTGCAATACGACAAGGACAACTGGATGCGCAGCTGGTTCGCCGGCCGCGACATCGGCGAAGTGCCGTTCTGGCAAAGCTCCTCGCTGCCGCTGTGGGTCGACCGCATGCGCGCCGCATTCACCGAACTGCACCGCGTGGTCCAGCCGGGCGGCGTCATCGCCTTCGAGGTCGGAGAGGTCGGCCGCGGCAAGATCGAACTCGAGCACCAGGTGCTCCAGGCCGCCGTCGCCGCCGGACTCGTGCCCCTTGCCATCATGATCAATCAGCAGAACTTCACCAAGACCGCCAACTGCTGGGGCGTCGCCAACAACCAGCGCGGCACCAACTCCAACCGCATCGTGGTGCTCGAGCGCAAGGGCTGACCCGGCGAACCCGGTCAATCCCCAGGACCCGGATCCAGACCAAGATCCAGCTCCGGTTGTTCCGCGGTCACCTTGCGGAACGCCGCGCCGCTCACCTCCGGCGGCGTGGTGCTCAACCCGTGCCGCCGGCATCCAAGCCGATACCACTGCGCCGCCTGCTCCGCCCACGGCCCCTCGCCGCGCAGCCGGATCCGCGGCCGGCTGTCGTTCAACCGGCCCGCATGCAGGCTGCGGATCCGCTCCATCACCTTGTCCCGCCGTTGCGGAAAATGGCGCCGCAGCCAATCCTCGAACACCTCCCCCACCGCCCCCGGCAGCCGCACCATGCTGTAGGTGGCAAATTGCGCTCCAGCCGCCGCCGCCGCCTGCAGCAACGCCGGTAGTTCGTGATCCGTCAGGCCCGGAATCAGCGGCGCGCACGCCACCCCGGCCGGCACCCCCGCCGCGGCCAGCTGTCGGATCGCCTCCAACCGATGCTCCGGTGCCGACGCCCGCGGCTCCAACGTCGCCGCCAGCCCGCGGTCCAGCGTCGTGATCGACAGATAGACCGCGCAGGCCCCGAACCGCGCCAGCTCCTTCAGGTGATCCAAATCCCGGGTCACCAGGTGATTCTTGGTGATCAACACCACCGGATGCCGCATCTCCGCCAGCACCCCCAGGCACGCCCGCGTCAGGCCCAGCCGCCGTTCCACCGGTTGATAACAATCCGTTACGCCCGACATCGCCAACCGGCTCACCCGGTATCCCGGCGCCGTCAGCTCCCGCCGCAACAGCCCCGCCGCGTTCTCCTTCACCATGATCCGGGTTTCGAAGTCCAGCCCGGCGGAAAAACCCAGATACTCATGGTAAGGCCGCGCGTAGCAGTAGGCGCAGCCGTGCTCGCAGCCGCGATACGGATTGACGCCAAAGTCAAAACTCAGGTCGTCCGCGTCATTGCGGCTCAGGATGCTGCGGCTGTCATCCCGGAAATACACGGTGCTCACCGACCCCGGCCGCTCCAGCTCGCCGTCCTCCGGCCACGGCTCCAGGTGCAGCCGTTCAAACCGGTTGCGCGGGTTCACCCCGGTGCCGCGCCCGCGCGGAGCCGGCATCGGCGGCATGCTCTCATTGTTCACAAGAACATCCTACACCCCCTGCCACCGACTGCCAAGCCGGGTGTCCTCCAGCCGCAGCACCACCACCCGCCTGCCCGCCTGCGCAAGAACTTTTATAATATAATGTCAGACACTTTGTAAGCCTTCGTCCATCTTCTGCCTGCCGTCTGCGCTAGACCCTTCTGCACAGAATGTCTGATCTTCTGTTGGCCCTCGCCCGCCACCCGCCACCCGTCACCCGTCACCCGTCACCAGTTACCAGTTACCAGTTACCAGTTACCAGTTACCAATTACCAGTTACCAGTTACCAGTTACCCTCCACCCGCCCTTGCCCTTGGTCGCGCAAGGAATGGACTCGGACTGCGCGGAGCGCGATCCCGGAGGGATCCCAGACGGTAGCCGGTGGTTGAGCCCGCCTTGCGGGCGACACCACCGGTGGCGTCACCCCCAAAAAAATGCATCCTGAAGGGATGCCATCGGCGCGGTCCGCCAACGCATGGGCGGCCACCAATCTCTAATCTCCAATCCCGCGGGCGCCCCGGCGCCCGCTTCCTTCCCGCTCGCATTTCCCGTCCGCCTCCGGCACACTGCTGGTCGTGGAATCTCAGGACTGGGTGCATCTGCTCAAGGCATTGGCCGACGAAACCAGGCTGCGCATCGTCAGCCTGTTGCTCAACGAGCCCCTGTCGGTCGGACAGCTCGCCGAACGCCTCGACGCCACCAATTACAACGTCTCCAAACACCTCCGGATCCTCCGCGAAGCCGGCGTGGTCACCTCCAGCAAACACGGCCGCCTGCTCCAATCGTCCATCACCCCCGCGTTCAGGCGCCGCCTGTCCGACGACCAGACCGTGCTCGACCTCGGCTGCTGCCGCTTCAACTTCGACCACTTCGAATAAGGGCGGACCGCCGGCACCCGCCCTGCCGGCACCCGTCCTGCCGTCTGTCGGCCACCGCTGTCACCGCGCTTGCATCCGGCCGGGAACCACGCCACACTCCTTCCGGTTAAGTTTTCCGCAAGATCCCCCCGCCGCCCGGCGAACTCTCGGAAGCCCGATCGGCGGCGCCCCCCCCGGAGAGCCCGAGAGGGCCCGCCGGACCACCGCTTCACCCCAGTTCAACCAGACCAACCAGACCGATCCAACCCATCATGGCCAAATTGCAACCCATGGAACCCAGCCTGAGTTCCGATGACGAACGCCGGGCCGCGGCCCTTGTCGACGGCTTCCACTCTCTTACCAACGAGGTCGGCAAATTCATCGTCGGCCAGCGCGAAGTGGTCGAGCAGGTCGTCATCGCCGTCTTCGCCGGCGGCCACTGCCTGCTCGAGGGCGTGCCCGGCCTGGCCAAGACCATGCTGGTCAAGACCCTGTCGGAAGCCCTCAACCTCAGCTTCCGCCGCATCCAGTTCACCCCCGACCTCATGCCGGCCGACATCACCGGCACCGAGATCATTCAGGAGGACGCCGACACCGGTCGCCGCAAGCTGATCTTCCAGCCCGGCCCCATCTTCACCCAGATGCTGCTGGCCGACGAGATCAACCGCACCCCGCCCAAGACCCAGGCCGCGCTGCTGGAAGCCATGCAGGAACACCGCGTCACCATCGGTCAGGACACCTACTCGCTGGAGGAGCCATTTTTTGTCCTCGCCACCCAGAACCCGATCGAGCAGGAAGGCACCTACCCCCTGCCCGAGGCCCAGAAGGACCGATTCCTGTTCCAGATCAACGTCGGCTACCCCAGCAAGGACGAGGAACGCGAAATCCTCCGCCGCACCACCGGCTCCGTCGATGTCAAGATCCACTCGGTGCTCGACGGCGAGGACATCCAGATGGCCCAGCAACTCATCCGCAAGGTGCCTGTGCCCGACCACGTCACCGATTACGTGCTCGACCTCGTCCGCGCCACCCGCCCCAACGAACCCGGCGCCTCGGACTACGTGAAACAAATGGTCGACTGGGGAGCCGGCCCCCGCGCCTGCCAGCACATGATCCTCGGTGGCAAGGTCCGCGCCCTGCTCCGCGGCCGCACCCACGTCACCCTCGAGGACGTCTTTGCGCTCGCCGCCCCCACCCTGCGCCACCGCCTGGTGCCCACCTTCAACGCCGAGGCCGAGGGCATCACCGTCGACCAGATCATCGGTGACCTGCTCAAGCAGGTGCCCTCCGGCGAACCCGCCCGCGTGCTCTGACCCCCTGACTTGTGGCTGCCCTCACCGACGTCATCACCCCGTCCGACCTCAAGCAGGTCAGCGGTCTCCAGTTCTTCGCCCGCTCGGTCGTCGAAGGCTTCTGCAGCGGCCTGCACACCTCGCCGCACAAGGGCTTCAGCGTCGAGTTCAAACAGCACCGTCCCTACGTGCCCGGCGATGAAATCCGCCGCATCGACTGGAAGGTCTTCGGCCGATCGGACCGCTACTACATCCGCGAATACGAGGAGGAGACCAACCTCCGCTGCCACATCCTGCTCGACGCCTCCGGGTCCATGGCCTACCAGGGCGACGGCGACCAGGACAAGTTCACCTACGCCAAGCGCCTCGCCGCCTGCCTTGCCTACCTCATGATGATGCAGCAGGACTCGGTCGGCCTCGTTACCTTCGACACCGAGCCGCGCAGCTTCATTCCCCACCGGTCACGCACCAGCCACCTCAGCGTGCTGATGAAGACCATGGAGGAAACGGAAACCGGCGGCGAGACCGAACTCGCCGGCACCTTCCGCACCCTCGTGCCCCGGCTCCACCGACGCGGCCTGGTCGTCATCATCAGCGACTGCTTCGGCGACGTCGCCGGCATGCTCAAGTCCCTCGCCCACCTGCGCCATCGCGGCAACGAAGTGCTGGTGTTCCAAATCTGGGACCGCGACGAACTGGAGTTTCCGTTCAAAAAATGGACCCGGTTTGTCAACCTCGAGGACGACGACCACATGCGCCTGGTCGACCCCGCCACCATCCGCAAGTCCTACCTCGCCAACCTCGAGCGCTTCCGCGATGACCTCCAGCGCGGCTGCCGCGGTCACCGCGTCGATCTCGTCCCATTGGTCACCGATCAACCCCACGCCGAGGCCCTCAGCCGCTACCTCGCCTCGCGCATGCGCCGCTGATCCCCCGGCCGCCGCCCCGTTGCCATGAACCACCGCCCCAACCCGCGCCACCAACCGGCCCCACGCCGGCCCCGTTGCCGACCCCGGCGGCCCTCGCTGGCCCCCCGTCTGTTTTCCTGACTGCCCGTCATGACGTTCCTCAACCTGATCCTGCTCGGCGGTGCCGCGGCCTTCGCCATCCCGCTGATCATCCACCTGCTCAACCGCCGGCGCCTCCAGGTCGTGCACTGGGGTGCCATGCACCTGCTGGAGGATGTCATGCGCAAGAACCACCAGCGGCTCAAGCTCGAGCAACTGCTGCTGCTGCTCATCCGCATCGCCCTGCCCATCATCCTCGCCCTGCTCATGGCCCGCCCGGTCCTCACCGGCATGCGCCAGTTCGCCGGCGAACAACAGATCTCCACCGTCATCCTTGTCGACGACAGCTACGGCATGCAGGCCGGCGACGCCACCGGCTCGCGCTTCAGCCGCGCCCGCGAGGAAATCAGCCAGATCATCGACCAATTGCCGCGCGGCTCCGACGCCTCCATCGTGCTCATGGGCAGCGGCGGCCGCACCCTGCTCGACGAGCCCACCACCGTGCTCGAAAGCCTGCCCGCCCACCTCCGCGACCGCCAGGCACTTGGCAATTCGGTCGATGTCACCGACAGCCTCCGACGCGCCGCAGGCGAGTTCGAGCTTATGCAACACGCCGCCCGCGAGGTCATCATCGTCTCCGGCTTCCAAGCCAGCGCCTGGGGCGGCGAGCACGGCAGCGGCCGCCTCGCCGCCCTCGAATCTCTCACCGACTCACCCACCCCGCCCGCTGTCACCCTGCTGCCCGTCGGCGGCGGCAGCACCGACAATATCAGCGTCGGCCCCGTCAGCGTCTCGGCCATCATCCTCGGCGTCGGCCAACGCTTCTCGGTCCGCGCCGAAGTCACCAACCACGGCACCTCCGGCCAAACCGACATCCCCGTCCACTTCGACGTCAACGACCAGCGCATCCGCACCTCGCGCATCAGCCTCGCCCCCGGCCAGGTCACTCAGGTGCTGTTCAACCACACTTTCGACGAGCCCGGCGACCACCACATCCACCTCTCCACCGAGGGCGACGCCCTCGCCGAGGACAACCATTTCCACCTCGTCCTGCCGGTCTGGGACGAAGTCCCCGCCGTGCTCGTCAACGGCGTCCCCGGCCAGCGCCCGCTCGAAGGCGAAACCGACTTCCTCGAAATCGCCCTCCAACCCTTCCGCTCCACCGACGCCTCGCTCAACGACCTCATCACCTCCGAGGTCGTACTCACCAACCGTCTCAACTGGGATCTCATCAGCGAAAACGTCCGCGTCGTCGCCCTCGCCAACGTCGAGCGCCTCGACCGCCGCCAACTCGAGGAACTCGAACGCTTCGTCGACCAGGGCGGCGGCCTCATCGTGTTCCCCGGCGACCGCATCGACACCGCCTGGTACAATGAGGAATTCCACCGCGACGGCACCGGCCTGCTGCCCCTGCGCCTCGGCCCCATCGGCCAACCACGGGTCCAGCGCGGCACCGCCACCTCCGGCGCCCGCATCGCCGCCCGCCGCTTCACCCATCCCACCCTCGAATACTTCAACGACCCCCGCAACGGCCGCCTCAGCGACGCCCTCTTCACCCGCTGGTATCAACTCGAGGAACCCATCGACGAGGCCGCCGCCTCGCTGGTCAACATCTTCTCCCGCCTCGACACCGGCGACCCGCTGTTCGTCGAACAAGCCTACGGCAACGGCCGCGTCCTCCAGCTCGCCGTGCCGGCCGACAACGACTGGGGCAACCTCCCCACCCAGCCCGTCTACGTGCCCCTCATGCAGCGCCTCGTCACCCACGTCGCCGCCAGCTCCGCACCCCCGGTCAACCTGCTCGCCGGCGAACCCCTGCGCGCCATCTTCCCGGAGTCAGTCGCCGGCCAACGCCTCGTCGTGGTCGACGCCGAGGGCCAGGAACACATGGCCGAAGTGCGCGAACTCGACGGCCGCGGCGTGCTCGAGTTCACCGAAACCCGCAAGCCCGGCCTCTACCGCGTGCTGCCCCCAAGCTGGGACGGCCCCGAAGACGAGGCCCCGGAGGAACAACGCTTCGCCTTCAACCTCTCGCTGCTCGAATCCGACCTCACCCCCCTCAGCGACGAACAACTCAACTCCCTCGCCACCGAGCTGAACGCCCAACTCGTGCGCTCCGCCGCCGACCACTCGGTGCTCGACCGCGCCCGCCGCTTCGGCCAGGAAATCTGGAAGCCCCTGCTCTGGTTCGTGCTCTTCCTGCTGTTCGCCGAACTGCTGCTGCAGCAATGGATGGCCCGCCGCCGCCTCGCCTGATCCACCCGGCCGCCCACCACCTTTACTCATTCACATGCCCGAAAGCGAACAGACTACCCTGAGACTCCTCGGTGACTGGAGCGCCCTCGGCGGCATCGCCGCCGCCCTCGGCCTCGGCGCCCTCGCCTGGTGGCTCTACTGGCGCGAAAGCCGCCAGCGCCCCGACGCCACCGCCTGGCTGCTGCCCACCCTGCGCGCCCTCGCCGTCATGCTCGTGGTCCTCATCCTCACCGGCCCCGTGCTCCAGCACGAACGCACCGTGCGCCAGCTCGGCCGCGTCGTCATGCTCGTCGACGCCACCCAAAGCATGGAACTCACCGACGAAGCCATGCCCATGGCCCGCAAGGTCGCCGTGCTCGCCAACCTCGACCGCCTGCCCGACGAACCCTTCTTCGCCTCCGCCCGCGACACCGCCCGCTACCTCACCCAGGCCCGCGACCTCGCCGCCGAAATCTTCGACCCCGGCACCGACCGCGAACCACCCTACCTGCGTGAGGCCCTGCGCGAGTTCACCGACCTGTTGGAGCAAGCCTACGCCGCCTACTCCCGCGTCACCCGCGACGCCGACGACGCCTTCACCCGCCTCGCCGCCACCGCCCGCGCGGCCGAAACCGACGCCCCCGCCCCCGACCCCGAAACCGACGATCAGGCAGACAACAACGACAACGATGACCCGAACGACGAGGAAACCGCCCCCGAACGCCGCCCCGCCGGTGCCCTCGCCGCCCGCTTCCGCGCGGACGTCATCGAACCCGCCACCGAACTCCTTGAACGCATCAGCGACGACGACAGCGAGTCCACCCGGGCCGAGGTCGTCAACCAGCTGCGTCAACTGATGGAACCCCTCGTCGTCGTCCGCCGCGAACTCGAGGGCGCCGTCGTCACCTACGTCGACGCCCGCACCCGCAACCCCTCCAGCGAAGCCGACCAACGCCTCGCCGCCGCCCTCAAGGAATTCGACGAAACCAGCCGCTGGCAGCGCATGCAGGACCTCCTCCTGACCCCCATCGACGGCCTCGTGCCGCGCCTGATCGAAACCCAGGACCTCGAACTGGTCGCCCTCGCCGGCGACGAAGCCGAAACCCTCTGGTGGCAGCGCCAGGCCGGTCGCCAAAGCTCCGGTGACCTCCAGCCCCACTTCACCCGCCTGCCCGACGCCTCCGCCACCGACCTGTCCCAGCCGCTCATCGACTCGCTCGGCGGCGACACCGAAAACGTCGCCGTCATCGTCGTCAGCGACGGCCAGCACAACACCGACGGCAATCCCGAGGAAATCGCCTCCCGGCTCGGCCAGCTCGGCGTGCCCGTGTTCACCGTCGGCATCGGCTCCGAGGAGTCCCCCCCGGACCTCGCCGTCACCGATGTGCTCGTCGCCGACGGCGTCTACATCGAGGACCAGGTCCGCGGCGAAATCCTCATCAACGACCAGATGCCCGCCGGCGGCGCCTACGAAATCGTCATCGAACACGGCGACCAAACCATCTGGGAGGACTTCCTCCAGGCCGACGGCGGCGGCGAACGCCGGCTCGAATTCCAGTTCCCCCTGCGCGATCTCGTCGAGCAGGAACTCGGCAACGACCCCGTCCAGGCCGCCAGCCTGCGCAACGTCCCGCTCGACTTCCGCGTCGTCGCCCGCCAGATCGACGCCGAACAGCAGGCCGAAATCGATCCCGCCCGCATCGAACGCGTCCTCGACAACAACGAGCGCGACTTCCGCGTCCAGGCCCTCACCCGCCAGCGCCGCCTGCTGCTGCTCGACGGCCGCCCGCGCTGGGAAAGCCGCTACATCCAGAATCTGTTCGACCGCGACGAACGCTGGGAGGTCAACCCGCTCATCGGCACCATCGACCTCGACGCCGGCCGCGACTGGCAGCGCGGCGAGGACTTCGGCCAGTTCCCCGACAGCCGCGAGGAACTCTTCACCTACGACCTCATCGTCTTCGGCGACGTGCCGGGCGAGGTCATCACCGAGGAGGAAGCCGGCTGGCTCGCCGATTTCGTCGGCCAGCGCGGCGGCGGCATGGTGTTCATCGACGGCCAGCGCCGGTTCCTCGCCGATCTCGGCCACCCGCGCCTCGAAGCCCTGCTGCCGGTCGAACCCCTGTCCAACGACCAGACCACCGGCGACCTGCCGGCCACCCTCAGCCTCACCACCACCGGAGTCGACCTGCCCGCCCTGCGCATCGACGACCGCCCCGGCCACAACAGCACCACCTGGGAGAGCCTCAAGGCCCCGCGCTGGGCCGCCCCCGTGCGCGCCCTGCCCGACGCCACCGTTCTCGCCCAGGCACGCTTCGACGGCGATCGCCAGATCGACGCCATCGTCTGGCGCCGCTTCGGGGCCGGTCAGGTGCTCTACCTCGGCGTCGACGAACTCTGGCGCTGGCGCTACGACATCGCCGACGAATACTACCAGAAATTCTGGATCCAGGCCGTCAACTGGATCGGCGAGGCCCCGTTCGCCGTCGAAAGCCCGCTCATCGCCATCGCCGCCGACAAACTGGCCTACAACGAGGGCGACAACGCCCAACTCCGCGTCCGCCTCCGCGACGCCCAGGGCCTCTTCATCAATGACGCCGACCTTCGCGCCGTGTTCCTGCTCGACGAGCTCGAGGTGGCCGAAATCGAACTCGAGGCCGACGAACACGGCGGCGGCATCTACCGCGGCCGCAGCGGCGCCCTCGCCCCCGGCGATTACCAGGTCGTCATCCGCGAAACCGGGGCCGAAACCCACGACTCCACCCTGAGCTTCCTGGTCGCCGCCGCTCCCAACCCCGAACTCGACGTGCTGACTATGAACAAGCCGCTGCTCACCACGGTCAGTGAACAAAGCGGTGGTCAGTTCGTCCCCGAAGAACAAGCCGGCTCGATCCTCGAACGACTCGCCGCCATCGACCGCCGCGAAGTCATCACCACCGACACCATCCTCTGGTCCAGCTACTGGTGGTTCGTCCCCATCATCATCCTCCTCACCATCGAATGGATCCTGCGCAAGCGCATCGGCTACGTCTGATCCCCTTCACCCCCGCCAGCCGGCCTCCACCGGCCTTTTCTGCAAGACCCCGGTTCAAGCTCAACGATACCTAGTCATGAATCCGACCCTTCGACCCGAAACCATCAGGGCGATCCGGCGCTTCGGCGCCCGCCGCCACCGCCTGCTCATGCTGCGCGGCATCTGCGCCTTCCTCTTTACCATCATGCTCGGCTGGATGGCCCTCGCCGCCGTCGACGGCACCTTCATCATCGAGGACGGCCTGCGCTGGAGCCTCAGCCTCGCCGCCTACGGCCTCGCCGCCGCCGTCGCCTGGATCACCTCGTGGCGCTACCTGTTCGGCGCCCGCGGCCAGCGCGACCTCGCCCGGCTGCTCGAACGCGCCGAACCCAGCCTCCACGAAGACATGCTCTCCGCCGTCGAACTGGCCGAGGACGACCACCCGGAATTCGACTCCGAAGCCTTCCGCCAGCGCCTGCAGGACAACACCGCCCTCAAGGCCGGCTCCCTCAACATCGCCCGGCTGCTGCCCGCCAAACGCCTCGGCCGCTGGTTCGGCGTCGTCGCCCTCGTGCTCGCCGGCCTCGTCAGCCTGTTCTTCGTCCCCGGCTTCCACTTCCCCCAACTGCTCGCCCGCGCCGCCCTCCCCTTCTTCAACCTCGCCCGCCCCTCCGACACCATCATCATGCTGGTCGAGCCCGACCCCGCCGACCGCATCGTGCCGTTCCACGAAACCGTGTCCCTGGTGGTCGAACTCGACGGCCGCCTGCCGCGCCGCGTCCTGCTCGACACCGTCGACGCCACCGGCAGCCGCGCCCGGGTCGAACTCATCCGCGAGCGCGGCAACCGCTTCCTCGGCTCCATCCACGTCGGCCAGGAATCCATCCGCTACCGCCTCCAGGCCGGCGGCGCCATCACCCGCTACCACCAGCTCGACGCCCGCCCGCGTCCGTCCGTGGTCCGGTTCGACAAGACCTACCTCTACCCCGAATACACCGGCCTCGAACCCCGCCAGATCGAAGAGGACCACGGCGACCTGTCCGCCCTCGAAGGCACCACCGCCAAGCTCAGCCTCCAGCTCAACCAGCCCATCAGCAGCGGCGAACTGATCCTCGACCCGGTCCAGCGCGAGAACGCACCGCTCACCATCGAACTCGGCGCCAGCGACGGCGACGCCATCGAAGTCGATATCCCGATCGAACGGGCCCACGACAGCTACCAGGTCCAGCTGGTCGCCAGGGAAAGCGGCTTCACCAACGACCAAAGCCCCTCCTGGCGCATCGAGGCCCTGCCCGACCTGCCGCCCGCGGTCCAGTGGATCGACCCCACCGTCACCCAGCTCGAAGTCCGGCCCAGCGACCAATTCAACGCCCTCGGCCGCGCCACCGACGACGTCGCCCTCACCCAGGTGTTCCAGGAATACCGCGTCAGCGGCGGCGAATGGGTCCGCGTGCCCCTGCTCGAAACCGAGGGCCGCGAAGCCCAGGTGCCCCTCGAATGGTACCTGCGCCCGCTCAACCTGTCGAAGGGCGACATCGTGCTCACCAAGCTCGTCGCCGTCGACGCCCTCGGCCTTGAAGGCGAATCCCTGCCCCTGCGCCTGGTGGTCATGGAAGATCTGCAAGACCCCGACAAGCGCGAGTTCGCCGAGGTCCAGACCCGCCTCGACGCCCAGCTGCAGGAACTCGTCCGCGACTCCCGCGAACTGCGCGAGGCCGCCGAGCGCGCCCACCAGGCCCTGCGCAACGAACCCGAGGAACGCAACGCCGAGCAGCAACAGAACCTCATGCAGGCCCAGGACGCCGCCGCCGCCGTCGAGGAACGTTTTGCCGACGTTCGCCAGGCTCTGCGCGACGCCATGGAACAGGCCCCGGGCCGGGTCGAGCAACAGGAACTCCGCGCCGTCGGCGAACGCTTGGCCGAAATGCAGGCCCAGCAACTCCAGCGCGCCGAGCAAGCCCTCAACCGCGAGCAACCCGCCAACCTCCACCACAACGCCGACCAGGCCCGCGAGGAATCCCGCGACCTCGCCGCCCGCGCCGAGCGCCTGCAAAACCAGTTCGCCCAAATCGCCTCCGAGGACAACGCCGTGCTCGCCCAGGACACCCTGGAGCGACTCCAGTCGCTGCAACAAGAGGTTGCCGAAGCCGCCCGCGAGGGCCGCGACGCCGAGGAACTGGCCGCCCGCCTGCAGGACCAGCAGCAAGCCGCCCTCGAACAGGCCCGCCAGGCCGTCGAAGACCTCCGCGCCCTTGAGGACACCGCCGGGGGCAACGAGGCCAACCGCGCCCGCGACATGGCCAACGCCCTCGAGGAACAAGCCCAGCAGGTCGCCGAGGCCATGCAGGCCGAGGAAGCGCCCCAGGCCCTGCCGGATCCCGCCCGCGACCTCGACCGCCGCAGCGAGGAGTTCGCCCACAACACCGAGCAACTGGCCGATCACTTCGAACAGCGCGCCGCCGACGCCCGCCGCCAGTTGATGCAGGACCACGTCCAGCCCCTGGCCGAGGCCGTGCAACAGGCCCGCGAAGCCGCCGAACAACTCGCCCAGCGCCTGGACCAGGCCGGCCTGACCGAGGAAAACCTCGACCAAGCCGCCGAACAGCACGCCGAAGCCATCGAACAAGCCGCCGCCGAAGCCGCCCAGGCCGCCGCCGAGGCCGCTGCCGAGGCCGGCCTCGATGAACAGGCCCAGGCCGAAGCCGCTGCCGAAGCCGCTGCCGA
>SKLO01000428.1 GCA_007123195.1 Verrucomicrobiales bacterium
CTGCCCGACGACCTGGCACCTGGCAGTTGGATTCCGTTGCCAAATCCCGGAGCTTCGTGAAGCCGGCGGTTGAGCCGGATCCCCCTACGGGGGTAGGGCGAGGCGTCCCTGCCGAGCCGCGCGTGCCGGATGACCTCCTTTCGTCCCACAGCCCCGCACACCAAACTGCCCGCGTGTTGCCCGCGGAGAGCCAGAGCCCCCGCAAGCCGCGAACCCACCGTTGCCTCCAGCTCCACGCCGGTCCGGCGAACGCGGCTCGCCAGGGACGGCTCGCCCTACCGTTGCCAACGCATCCCATTGGCTCTGCCAACGCGGTGCGTTCCGCGGGATTCGTTCCCGCGGGATTGCCGCCCGCGGGGGCTGCCGCCGCAGGCTGTGCATGATCGGGTCGCTGGCCTGTGCTTCGCCACCCCCAACAACGCCCGCCTCACCCCGGTCCTGGCAGGCGCAACGACCGTAGGTTGGATTGGCCCAATCCGACCGGGGTGAGGGTGGTTCGTTCCCTGTGCCTGCTTCCTTCGCGGCCCCGTTCACGCTGTGCGAATGGAACGCTGTTGGTGGTCTCGTGACCGGGGCGAGCGCACGGCGCACAGCGGGTCGAATTGTGCCAATTCAACCTACGGGCTGCCGCCCCCGGCGGACCCGGAAGGCTCCGGGCGCCGGGGGCGGTTGGCCGGGTTTATTGGATCGTTTCCGGGGTATCACCCACGGTGTCCACCACCTCGTCGACGCCGGTCTTGACCCGATCGTGGAACAAAACGAGGAACAGGATCAGAATCACCCCGGCGAAGATTGCGGGGAACCACCAGAACGAGGGCCACTGGCTCAGGGCCTCGGCGCCGGAGGCGTCGACCTTGGCGGCGAACACCCCCGCGTTGACCTTGGCGCCTACATACATGCCGATGCCCTGGGTCAGGACCACCAGGAAGCCCTGCGCCTGCGCGCGCATCGCCGGCGGTGCTTTCTTGTCGGTGTAAATCTGGCCGGTGACAAAGAAGAAGTCGTAGCAGATGCCGTGCAGCAGGATGCCGAGCATCAGCATCCAGAACACCCCGTCGGGTGCGCCGACCGCGAACAGCGCGTAGCGCAGCACCCAGCAGGCCATGCCGATCGCCAGCATCCACTTGACCCCGAGACGGACGAACACCACCGGGATCACCAGCATGAACGCGATCTCCGAGATCTGACCCCAGATCATGGCGCCGGCGGCGCTGGTGAATCCGGCGTCGGTGACGAACGTGGCGGCATAGGCGTAGTAGGCCTGCAGGGGGATGCAGATCAGCAGCGATGCGATCGCGAACACCGCGAACGGCAGGCTCCTGAGCATCGACAGCGATTCAAGGCCGAGCGCCTTGACCACGCTCATCGGCTGGCCCTTGGCCGGTGGCGGGGTGTGCGGCAGGAAGAAGGAGTAAACGCCGAGCGCCAGGCTGGCGCCCCCGGCCACCTGCAGCGGCAGGGCGGTGGCATCGGCCTGGAGCAGGGTGCCGACCAGGAAGCCGGCGGCAATCCAGCCGATGGTGCCGAACACGCGGATGATGGGGAATTGCTTCTCGGTGTTGGCGATGTTGCTCATCGCCAGGCTGTTGCTGAGGCCGAGCGTCGGCATGTAGCAGAGCATGTAGGCCAGCAGCACCCAGAAAAACCAGTTGGTGTCGCTCCCCACATCCTGCTGGACGGCCCACGGCACCAGAAACAACAGCACGCCCCCGATCAGGTGCAGCGCTCCGAGCACCACCTGGGTCGGAAACAGGCGGTCGGCGAACATGCTGAGGATCAGCGGGGCGAAGATGGCCGCCAGCGGTCCCACTGAATAGGCGGTGCCGATGCCCTCGGGGAAGTTCATGCCCTGGCGGAGAAAGACGCCGATGGTCACAAACCAGGCCCCCCAGACAAAGAACTGGAGGAACATCATCACGGACAGGCGGATGGACGTGGACGCGGTGGACACAGGTTGGCTCATGGATGCGAAGTCGGATGCTGATGGGATGCGGCGGCGGGGCAATGCCGCCGGGGTTCCGGGGCTGGAGCCCGGCACGGTGCGGTATCATGGGAGAGGAACCGTCGTTTGTGAATTGTTTTTTTGCCGATACGCGCAAATCGGGGGGCGGATTCGGCGGGACCCCGTGCGCCGGCGCGCAAGCCCGTCCCGAGCCGGCGTGGTCGCTCAGTGGGGAAATCCACCAAATGAGGACCAGCCATCCGTGTGCTCCCCCGACGCCATCGACCTGCCGATCTTGTAGACGCGCAGCGTCGTGGGGTCCGGCCACGGCTTTGGCACGGGCTGGTCGCGTTCGTTGACCGGGCCGATCTCCCATCGGAGCCAGTAACTGGTGCCCGCGGGCGCGCCCTGGCCTTGGTCGCCGATCCACAGGACATTCATCGGGCGTTGCGGGAAATCGACCTCTGGTTGATCGAGTTCCTGCTGCCACGAGGGCGCGCAGGCTCCGGGCGGGGCGCCGTCGGGAGGTGACTCGTCGACAGGGGCCAGGGTCGCTTCATCCAGCACCACCCGGCTCCAGCCGCGACCGTCCTTCCGCGCCAGGACCTGCTGCAGCAGGCGGCCGCCGGGGGCAGGCTGGACCGGTCGGACGTCCACCTGCCTTCCGATCGCCCCGCCGCCGCCGAAATCCCAGCGGAAGTCCCAGTCGGTGGCCTGGACAATGCGCCATCCGCCGGCCTCGTGGCGGGCGTTGTAGATCTGGCTGTGGCCCTGCTGGTCGTATTTGTGGTAGCTGATCACCGGACGGGATCTGGAATCCCAGCCCATCACGCGCACGGAATTGATCAGTCCCTGCCGTGGTTCCACCGGGTCCACCACCACCCGGCTGTTGGCTCTGGTGATCGGCAGGGTGAGCGGTTCACCGTCGGCGTTTTCCCAGTGCACAAGATCGTCGCTGCGCATGTAGGCGACGATGTTGGTCGTCTCGGCGGCGGGTGTCTCCCGCCAGACCCATGAACAGTGCCAGCGGCCGTCCGGCCCGAGGCGTGGGCCGCCATAGGCACTGCGCTGGTTTTGGCCATCCAGCATGACCGGCAGCGCCTCCCATGTCCGGGTGCCGGGGTGGTAGACATTCCAGCGCTGAGAACCCCGGCCACTTCCGCCGATGCGGTATTCGAAGAAAAGCGTGCCGTCGGCCCCCTCGATGAACTCCGGGTAGCCGGGGTTGGGTTCGTCAGGAGCGACCATGTGGCTGCGCTCGAGCGTGCCCAGATCGTGCGGCCGCGCGGTCCGGTAGTAGATCGTGGCCGGCGGGTCGGGCGGTTGCTCGGAAAGATCCCGGCGGTAGGCCGCGACATGCACATGCCCGTCGCCATCCACGACCAGGGACACCTTGGCATGTCCGCCGGTGGCCCAGCGGGTTTGGACTGGGAAGCGGTGGTGGCCCCAGACGTCCGAATCAAGCCGGCGCTGGGCCAGTTGCAGGAAGCGATCGGCATCGTAGTAGAGCACATACTGATAGCCGTCCTGGCTGTAGAGCCGTGGTGGGGCGGTATGGTGGACCGACCAGGTCAGGCCGACGTCGGACTCATCCATCACCTGGTCCGCACGGGCCAAACCGAACGCGGTGAGGGCCCCGATCAGGCAGGCGGTGGGGATGGCGGTCATGGGCAGTGTCCAGAATATGGTTGGCGGTCAAGGTGAATCGATTCTCATTGACTGTCCAGCGGGGGGGGGGGTAAAATCTTGCGAATCTCAACTCTCCACCCCCATGAACATCCGATCCTCAATCATTCCCGCGTTCATTGCCAGCCTGACAGCCTTGGTCCTCATGCCGCAGGCTCATGCGTTCACGATCATCTACTCCCATGATTTCAGTGGCGGAACAGGAGCCCTGAACGGCACCCCGGTTGATGTCGGTACCGCCAATTGGGTGGCGTCCGACCTGTTCCGGCAGAATGGCACGATCAACCCGGGCCCCGGCAGCGCCACTCTGGCGTTCACCCCTCAGGATGGGAATCTCTACAGCCTCGATGCCACGCTGACAGGGGTGACCGGCGCTGGCAACGATTGGATCGCGCTTGGTTTCGCCAATGGTCAGAGTTTGGACACAAACACAGCCAGTCGGTTCATCACCGGCCAGGTCATCGGCACCTCGTGGATGTTGTTCCGCGGTAGTAACAACGGCAATTTTGCCTTCCGCGGTCTTGGTTCGGGAAGCAACGGCGGCACGACCGACGGACAACAGTGGGTTGGGCCCCTGGCAAACGAGGGGGGAGGTGACGTGGACCTGCGGATCCTGCTGGATACCACTGGCGGCCCCGGGACCTGGACCGCCACCTGGCTGGCAAAGCGTCCCACGGATGCCGATTACACCGTCGTTCGTCCCGCCACCGCGATGCTCACTGAATCGATGAACTCGGTCGGATTGGCGATCGCCAACCCCGGCATTTCTGGTGGAATCCAGAGTTTCTCCCTGTCCATCGTCCCCGAGCCCTCCACAGGCCTGCTGCTCGCCTTGGCCGGCCTCGGCCTTCTCGGCCGCCGACGCAGGTAGCACAACGGGCGTCCCCGGTGGCCGGCCTCCCCGGGGTCCATGGCTCTGCGGGTCGGTTGGCGGATTTTGCCGAAAAGGCTTGTCCGCCCTCGATTGGATTTGGTATGTATGTGGTCAATACATCAAGTCACGGTCGGGCCTCTCATGGTCGCAGGCGTCCGGACCTGAATCTGAAGCCGACCGAAGCCCATCTTGAATTCCCGCCACCTAAAGCCGAGACCGTCGAAGCAAGGTTTCTCCCTCA
>SKLO01000632.1 GCA_007123195.1 Verrucomicrobiales bacterium
GGCAAGGACGGCAAGGACGGCAAGGACGGCAAGGACGCGGGCACTCCCGCCGGCACCGCCCCCTCCCGCCTCTCGGCCCCGGAACTTCCCTTCCCCAGCACCGATCCCCCCGCGGCTACGACCGTCACCGCGATCCTCGCCGCCCACAACGCCGAGGCCCTGATCGGCGACCGCCTCGCCAACCTGCTGCTTGAGTCGGACCTGAACCCGGGGTCCGACCTTCCCGGCGGCATCACCTTGCGGGTCGTGCTGGTCACCGACGGCTGCTACGACGACACCGCGGGCGCTGCCGAAACCTGGGCCATGGCCAATGGTCGGCTGCGATCGGTCACCATCCTTGAGCAGCCTGAACGCCGCGGCAAGGCCGCCTGCCTCAACGACGCCGTGGCCGCTTCCTCCGGCGACATGCTGCTGTTTTGCGACGTGCGCCAACGCTTCGATCGCGCCGCGATCCGCTCCCTGGTCCGGGCCTTGCAGCAGCAGCCGCGCCTGGGCGCGGTGTCGGGCAATCTCGACGTGGCCCCCGCTGCCAGCGCCGGCGGCCAGGCCGACGCCGGCGCGGCTCCCGATGGCGGCATCGGCGGGGGCGTCGACCTCTACTGGAAGATGGAGCGCCGGATCCGCCATTGCGAGGCGCGGCTTGATTCCGCCATCGGCTGCACCGGCGCCATCTACCTGCTGCGGCGCCCGCTCTACCGCCCGATCCCGGCCGACACCATTCTGGACGACGTGCTGATCCCGATGCAGATCACGGCCGATGGCTGGCGGGTCGGCTTCGAGCCGGCGGCTCGCGCATGGGATCCCCAGCCCCTGTTGCCAGGCCACGAGGCCCGGCGCAAGCGCCGCACCCTGGCCGGCAACTTCCAGCTCTGGTTCCGCCATCCCGCCTGGTGCCTGCCGTGGCGGCATCGCCTGTGGTTCCGCTGGTGGAGCCACAAGGTGCTGCGGCTGTGGACGCCGGTGCTGATGCAACTGGTCCTGCTGGTCACCGCGCTGGCACTGGTGTTGCAAGGCCGGCCCGACTGGTTCTGGCAGGGCCTTGGTTGCGCCCAGCTCGCCTTCTACGGTCTGGCGGTGCCCTCGATCCTCGGCCTGCGCTGGCCCTGGCGCTGGCTGCGGCTGCCGGGCGCCTTCTTGTTCCTGCAAATCCAGGTGGTCGCCGGTGCCGCCGCCTGGTGGCGCGGCCGGAGCCAGCACGGCACCGGTGCCTGGTGATTCCAGCCCGGCCCGGCATGCTGGATTCAACTGGTGTCCCCACCAACCTGAGTTATAAGACGTTGATAAGCAACAGTTTGATTTTCTTGCGATTCACATCCATCTGACCTCCCCACTAATTTGGTGCCTGCCAGGTTAGTCCGGTGTTTGTCCGCCTAAACGGAGGGTGCGCCTATCTTCCAATTTCCATTCCAGGGTGAACTCGACGCATCGCCTTGCCCCGGCCTCGCGAGCGCAACGCCCGTAGGTTGAATTGTCTTCAATTCGACCGGGGTGCGCGCCGCCCGCTTCCCTGAGCCCGCTTCCCTCACGGCTGCTTCCGCCCTTGCGAGTGAACCCGCCACGTGGTCCCGATCCCACTCCTGCCCCCAAGCCGCGCACATCACGCACCGCAGGCCCGCACCGCAGGGCGAATTGCGCCCATTCAACCTTCGGGGCTGCCGCCGCACGTTGCCCATCGGTTCGACTTCGCTCCCACCCACGCCCGGGCCGCAAGCACAGATCCTACAAAATGTCTGACATTTTATGAGCGCCATCCTGAGGAATCGCCGTCCATAGCCACACCCCGGCCCTCCCCCGGCCCCGCCAGGTCCACTCCTGCCGTCCCTCCCTACCGATTTTCCAGCTTGCAACCGCTCCGGCATGGTCTTGAGTGAGCGTTCTTCCGATCGCGACCCCGGAGCCGGCGTCGGCCGGGTCGTCACTGGATGGTTCCAGCCATCGGCCATCATGCCGCCGCCGACCTGTTCCGGCCGCGCCACGGTTCTTCCGGCTCGCGAGTCCGCCAGGGCCGGACGACCACCATCGCATCAACCGCCGCGGCCGCTTCCGGCCAAGGGCTCCCGTTACCCTTGTTCCCGCGCCATCCCGGTCCATCCGTTTCAACCAAACCTAGTCCACCATGAACCACGACCTCTTGTCCCAAGCCGCCAACCAATCCCGCGGACTCGCCATCGACGCCGTGCACGCCTGCTCCTCCGGCCACCTCGGCCTGCCACTGGGCTGCGCCGAAATCGGCGCCGTCCTGTGGGGCGACGCCCTGCAATACCAGCCCGGCGATCCCCGCTGGCTCAATCGCGACCGCTTCATCCTGTCGGCCGGCCACGGCTCGATGTTCCTCTATTCCTGGCTGCACCTCGCCGGCTACGATGTCACGCTCGACCAGATCAAGGCGTTCCGCCAACTGCACTCGGGCACACCCGGTCACCCGGAGAATTTTGAAACCGCGGGCGTCGAGGCCACCACCGGCCCGCTCGGCCAGGGCGTCGGCAACGCGGTCGGCTTTGCCATCTCAGGCCAGCGCGCCATGGCCCGCTACAACACCGCCGACCACAAGATCTTCGACCACCACGTCTTCGCCCTGTTCGGCGACGGTTGCATGCAGGAGGGCATCGCCGCCGAGGCCTCGTCGCTCGCCGGCCATGCCGGCCTCGATAACCTGATCCTCATCTACGACTGCAACGACGTCACCCTTGACGCCATGGCCGAGGTGACCCAGTCGGAGGACGTCGGCGCCCGCTACGCCGCCTACGGCTTCGACGTCACCACCATCCATGGTCACGACCTCGACGCGGTCAAGAAGGCCATCGACGACGCCAAAGCCAACGACAACGGCAAGCCCAAGTTGATCATCGCGCGCACCGAGATCGGCCGCGGCATCCCCGAGGTCGCCGGCACCGCCAAGGCCCACGGCGAGGGTGGCGCCAAGTTCGCCGCCGAGGCCCGCGAGGGGCTCGGCCTGCCCGCCGACCAGCCGTTCTTTGTCTCCGACGAGGTCCGCGCGTTCTTCGCCGACCGCCAGCAGCAGCTGACCGAAGCCTACCAGGCCTGGCAGCAAACCTTCGACGCTTGGAGCGACGCCAACCCGGGGCTGGCTGCCGAGTTGGTCACCGGCCTCAGCGGTGAAATCCCGGCCGACCTGCTCGAGCGCATCCCGACCTTCCCCGCCGACGGCAAGGTCGCCACCCGCGGTGCCGGCGGTGATGTGATCCAAACCGTGGCCGCCGCGGTGCCCACGTTCCTCACCGGCTCCGCCGACTTGTTCGGCTCCACCAAGAACTACCTCAAGGACGCCGGCGACTTCTCCGCCAGCGACCGCCTGGGCCGCAACATCTGGTTCGGTATTCGCGAACACGCCATGGGCGCCATCTGCAACGGCATCGCCTACGACGGCCTGTTCCGTCCCTCCGGCGCCACCTTCACCGTGTTCGCCGATTACCTGCGCCCCAGCATCCGCCTGGCCGCGCTCGCCAGCCTGCCGGTGACCTACATCTTCACCCACGACTCGGTCGGGGTCGGCGAGGATGGACCCACCCACCAGCCGGTCGAGACCTGCTCCGGGCTTCGTGTGATCCCCAACCTCGACGTCATCCGCCCCGGCGACGCCGAGGAGACCGCGGCCGCCTTTGTCGCCGCGCTCGAGCGCCAGGACGGTCCCACCGCCCTGCTGCTGACCCGCCAGAACATCCCCATGCTCAATGATGCCAGCGTCGAGAAACGCCGCGAAGGCACCCTGCGCGGCGGCTATGTGCTGCGCCAGGAAACCGGCGACTTGAAACTGATCCTCATCGCCACCGGCTCCGAAGTGCAACACGCCGTGGCCGCCGCCGACCAACTGGGGGAGGGCGTGCGCGTCGTGTCCATGCCCTGCCTCGAGCGTTTCGACCGCCAGGACGCCGATTACCGCGAGCAGATCCTGCCCGCCGCCTGCACCAGTCGGGTTGCCATCGAGGCCGGCGTCACCGGTCTGTGGTGGAAATACGTCGGCACCGAAGGCCGCGTGGTCGGCATCGACTCCTTCGGCCTCAGCGCCCCGGGCGACACCGTCATGGCTGAACTCGGCATCACCGCCGACCACCTGGTCGAAGTCGCCCGCGACTGCGGCGCATCCTGAATGGCCGGACAACCAGAACCCGGGCGTTTTTCAGCATCGGCAACCACGCCATCCGCGAACGCCGAAGTCGGTGACGCCCCATGGTGGAAATTCCGCTAGCGCGCGGTGTCATGGTCGGTTTTCATCAGCGGCATGACATTTAGCTGGTTTTGGCTCGTCAAACTGCTGGTCTCGGCGTCGGTGATCGTGGTCGTCACCGAGGTGCAGAAATTCAACGACCGCCTGTCGGCGTTGCTGATCGCATTGCCGCTGACATCGCTGGTCGCGATCATGTGGATGCGGGTGGAGGGGCAGTCGAATGAGCGCATCGCCAACCATGCCGAAGGCACGTTCTGGTTTGTGCTGCCGACTCTGCCGATGTTTCTGGTGTTCCCGTGGATGCTGCGCCGGGGGTGGAACCTGCCGCTGGCGCTGGTGCTCAACTGCCTGATGACCGCGGCCCTGTTCTGGCTGCTAGTGGTGGTCACACGCCGGTTCGGTCTGCGGCTGCTGTGACCGTCACGACCCTTCACCCACAACAGGGGGGATCCTACAACGTGTCACATACATAGTGTCAGACACTTTGTATGTGATTGTGCTTGCGGGGTGTGGTGGGGGTGGTAGCATGGGGCATGAGACGTTCCAGA
>SKLO01000388.1 GCA_007123195.1 Verrucomicrobiales bacterium
GGGGGCAGCAATGGTTGTTCAGCAACTCGACGGGGCGGCGTCGGCCGGGGCTGCTCCTGCGGGGGCTGCGGGCGTTGTTGTGGCTGCTGCCGGGGCTCGGGTTGCGGGGGCGGTTGAGGGGCGATCCGCGGCTGGATGGGTGACGAAGGCTGCGAGCGCTGGATCGGCGGCGGCGTGGTCTGGCGCTGGGGACGCGCGGCTTCCTGCGGCCGGGACTCAGCCCGCGAATCCGTTTGGCTGGGCGGCGAGCCGGAGCGGCTGCGGTCGAGCCGTGGCCGCGGGTCGGCCTGGACCGGGCGACGACCCTGGGCCTGTGGCGTCCATGAGCGGTTGTCCTGAGCGGCTGGGCGCTGGTTTTCCTGGCGCTGCCACGATCCGGGCGGGGTGGAACCTTGAGCGGCTTGGCGGCTGCGGTTGGCAGGCGCCGGCGTTTGCCCGCGCCGGTCGCGGCTGCGGGGATCGGGATCGGGGGCGTCGGCCTGGACTTGCCGCGCCCACGAGTGATTGAGCCGGCGATACGAGCTTTCGCGCTGCTGGTAGTTGTTGAGCGTCACGTTGGTGATCTGGGTGGGCGCGGACACTTGGGTTTGGCCTGGTTGCCAACCGTGCGGGTGCGGCACACCGCGAAGGCGCTGCGGTCGGTAGCCCACCGGATAGTAGCCGCGCAGATACGGATCGTAATAGGAGCGCCGCTCATAATCATAATAGGCGTTGCAGTAGGGATCGTAGGCCCAGCGCGAACTGCTCGTGCTGACGAACACCGAGGTGGAGAACGATCTGCTGCCGTAGCCATGTCCGTAACCATGGCCCGGGGCACCTCCATACGAGGATCCGTAGTAGGAATCGTAGTAATAAGGATCGTAGGTGCAGGCACCGGCCAGCAACATCAGGCCCGCGGTCACCACCGCGGCGCCCGGCCGGAATTGAAGTGTAGCTTTCATTGACGTAGGTGGCGGGGAGACAAGACCGACAGCCATCGGGTTTGCCGGCCCAAACCAGGGTCCGGCAGTCTCTGCCCCTGTTTGGACTCCCCCACAAGGAATCCAATTCATTGCCCGGACCAGACCGGGCCCTGCCGCCGTTTGTCGCCGCTTCGTTGCCCGCGCCAGCAGATCCATGGTGTTCACCAACGCAGGCCCATACGGGTGCCTCCGGTTTGCCGCGGCCATCGCCGGCTACCAGTGCGGGGCGTGACACCGCAGCGGCGGCTCATTGTCGGCCAGCGCGGCCAGCAACTCGCGCGGACTGGCCAATCCAGGCAACCGTTCCTCCGGCGCCACTTCCACCAGCGGCTGCAGCACAAACCGCCGCAAGTGCAGCCGCGGATGCGGCAGCACCAGGTGCGCCTCCTTGCAGCAAAAATCACCCACAAACAACAGATCGACGTCGATCACCCGCGGCTCGTTCGGGCCGCGCTGGTCCGGGCGGCCCATCGCCCGCTCAACCGCCTGCGCCATGTTGAGCAGGTTGTCCGGATCGACCGTCACCTGCAGCAACAGCACGGTGTTGAGGAACGGCGGCGCGTCCCCGGCACAATCGACCGGCTCGCTCTCATACACCGGCGCCGACGCCAACAGCGAACTGCCCGCCGGCAGCCACTCGAGCAGCCGCGCCCGCGCCTCGACCAGGGCCGCCCAACGGTCGCCGAGGTTGGAGCCCAAACCGATCGCGCACCGCCGCAGCGGCAGGTTCAGCGGGCTCGGAGGACGCCGGGCGTCGGGGTCAGGGGTCGATGCAGCCATGGAACACAAAGTCGGCCGGTCCGGTCAGATGAACCTCGCGGAACACGCCGGACTCGGGTTGAGTGAAGTCGATCGTCAAGGTGTCGCCGCCGGCCACGGTGACGCGCACCGGCGACGGCGCGCCGGTGATGAGGTGATGCACCAAGGCGCAGGCCACCATGCCGGTGCCGCAGGCCAGGGTTTCGTCCTCGACCCCGCGCTCGTAGGTGCGGATGCGGATCCTCCCGGGCGCCTCGGCCCAGGCGAAGTTGACATTGGTGCCGGCGGGCTGGAACCGCTGGTGCAGGCGCAACCCGCGCCCCAGGCTCGCGACCGGCAGCCGGTCGAGTTCCTCCGCGCTATCCACCCAGGTGACCGCGTGCGGCACGCCGGTGTTGACATGATGCACCAGCAACCGACGGCCGTCGGCCTCCAGCTCGAGGTCACGTTCCACCGGCGACGGGTCGCTCATGCGGATCCGCACCTGGCGGTCGTCGGGAAACTCGGCACCGATCACCCCGGCCTCGGTCTCGAACCGCAGCGTCGCCGGCGGCAGCGCGCCCTCCGCCAGCAGTCGGCGGGCGAACCGGGCGAAGCAACGCGCGCCGTTGCCGCACATCTCCGCCTCGCCGCCGTCGGCATTGTAGTAGCGCATGCGAAAGTCCGCCGCCTGCGGATCACGCGCCGGTTCCACCGCCAGCAAGCCGTCGGCGCCCACCCCGCGGTGGCGGTCGCACAACCGTTCGATCGCCTCCCGTTCCAGCGCCCGGTCGAGGGCGCGGTTGTCGATCACCACGAAGTCGTTGCCGGCTCCGTTCATCTTGCAGAAGTCCATTGTCATCCCTTGCTCGAAAAACTGCTCACGCTCGTCCGCGACGGGCTCAGGCCATTCGTTCCACCTGATCGGGCGTGCCGGGCGGGGGCGCCAGCACCGCCGGGCCCTCGGTGTCCCGCGCATGCCGGGTCGCCGCCACCAGCGGGCGGACGAACTCCGCCACCCGCTCCGCCACATCGGCGTCGTCCCGGTGTCGCTCGATCGTGCGCACAATGGCGCTGCCGACCACCACCCCGTCCGCCGCCCTGGCGACATGCGCCGCCTGATCGGGGGTCGAGATGCCAAAACCGACCGCGATCGGGACCTCGGTGACCGCCTTGAGCGCCGCCACCTTGTCCTCCAGCCCCCGCGCCAGCTCGGTCTGCTCGCCGGTGACCCCCTCGCGCGAGACGTAGTAAATGAAACCCTCGGCACCGGCCGCCAGCTCGCGCGCACGCTCCAGCGGAGTGGTCGGCGCGATCAGCCGGATCGACTGCAACCGACGGCCGTCCGGCGCCTGCAGCTCGTCGTTCAACCGGGCCTCGTCCGGCGGCAGGTCGAGCAGCAGCACCGCATCGGCGCCCGCCTCCAAAGCGTCCGCCTGGAACCGCTCGAAGCCGTAGGTGTAGATCGGATTGAGATAGGTGAACAACACCAGCGGCGTGTCGTGCCGACTCCGGAAGTCACGCACCAGCTGGAGCGTCGAAACGAGGCTGGCGCCGGCCTTGAGCGCGCGCTCGGCGGCCATCTGGTTGACCACGCCGTCGGCCAGCGGGTCGGAGAACGGCACCCCGATTTCCACCACGTCCACCCCGGCTCCGGCCAGTTCGCAGAGGATCTGCAGCGACCGACCGGGATCGGGATCACCGCCACACACATAGGCGATGAAGGCGGCGCGACGCTCGTCCCGCAGGTGTTCGAATAGCCGGTCAATGCGCGATCTCATGGGTCGGCAATATACCCCCGAATCGAAGCCTTGCCGGGACAAAAAGGATCCCGGATCTCAACGCGGCACCACCCACACATTGCGGTAGCGCACCGGGTTGCCGTGGTTCTGCAGGTAGACCGGCCCCGGCTCGGGCCCCTCCTGCAGGCGCGAGGCCGCCGTCGACCCGGGCAACTCGACGTCGTCATGCACCAGCACGCCGTTGTGATGCACCGTCATGCGCGCCGGCTCGGTCTTGTTGCCGTCGCCGTCAAAGCGCGCCGCCTTGAACTCGATGTCGTAGGTCTGCCACTGCAGCGGCGGGTAGCACATGTTCACCAGGGGCGCCGCCACCCCGTAGATGCCGCCGCACTCGTCATGCCGGCCCTGGAGCCCGAAGCTGTCGAGCATCTGCACCTCGTAGCGACCCTGCAGATACACCCCCGAATTGCCCCGCCGCTGGCCGCGCGCCTTGGGCCGGTAAGGCAGCAGAAACTCCACGTGCAGCAGGTGATCGCCAAACCCCTGCTCGCTGACCGCCCCCTCCCGGAGCAGCCCCTCGTCGGTCATCCGCCCCTCGGCCCAGGCATCGGTCGAGCTGCCGTCAAACAGCACCACCGCCCCCTCCGGCGGCTCCTTGCCAAGAGTCGGGCTCTCGCGCTCGATCCTTACCAGCTCGACCGCCTCGCCGTCATGACGCCACTGCAGCCGACCCCCGGCCAACTGCCCGCCGTGCGCCGCGCCCTGGTCGCCAAACCGCACCTGGTCATCGCCCTCCCGCCGACCGGTCACCCTGACTCGGTCGCCCGCCTCCTCGCCGCCCTCCCAGCCGGCACCCGGCAGCCCGCCCGGATGGGCCACCGCCTCGAATTCGCCGTCGCCCAGGGCGATCACTTGAACCCCGACCAAGCCGGGCCCCGGTTCATCGCCCGCCACCGCATACTCGCCCTGCAACAGAAAATCCGCGTCCGCCTGCTCGCGCTTGATCGACACCGGATCGTCCTCCGCGAACCCACAATGCGCCCCGCCGATGGCCAGCGCCAGCGCCGCCGCCACGGGCAGCAAGGGTCGGAACAAAATGGCATCGCGGCCGGGGGACTTGGACAACAGCGGGGTAGACTTCATCCTTCGCGTTACAACCGCCGCGACCCCAGCGCAAGTCGGGAGTCGGGGGCCTGGTAACTGGTAACTGGTAACTGGTAACTGGTAACTGGTAACTGGTAACTGGTGACTGGTGACTGGTGACTGGTGACTGGTGAC
>SKLO01000285.1 GCA_007123195.1 Verrucomicrobiales bacterium
ACCGCGCCGATGGCATCCCTCCAGGATGCATTGTTTGGGGGGACGCCACCGGTGGTGTCGCCCGCAAGGCGGGCTCAACCACCGGCTACCGTCTTGGATCCCTCCGGGATCGGGCTGCGCGCATTGGAAGTGCATTCGCTTCGCGGTCAAGGGGTCAGGGCGAATGGCAAATCAAGATGCCGGCAGGCAGTGTGGAGTAGACATTCTTGTCTGCTCCGCCAATGGACCGCCAATGGCAGAGCCCCAGGGCCAGGAATCGGTGGCTGATGAGCCCACCGCCGGCAGGCCGCGTGGAGTAGACATCCCTGTCTGCTCCGCCAATGACCAGCCCATCCCAAAGCCCCCAGACGTCGCCCGTCGCTGAATCGCAGGCCCCTATGGGCACCCCGGCAACCGATCCCTCCATCCCACTCCGCCACGGCCACCGGGCAATTGGCTGTCAGATCCGCAGACAGACCGCCGTTTGCATCCTTCGGCACCAGGCTTGAAGTTCAGATTCCAGCCGACCCGATCCGGTCGCCGACGCCCTCGATTCACCGTGCTGCGTTGCGCCGAAGAAAGCCCCTTGTTGCCAGCCGTCACCCCCGCCATCATGACCTGCCATCCATTGTCCCCACCACCCGAAGCCACCGGGCGCCCGCGCTCCCGCGCAGCCGTGACGATCGCCATCGCCCTCGGCCTGCTGCTGCCCGTTGCTCCCGGGCTCACCGGCGACGCCCACGCCGCCCCCACCGAGCGCAACATCATCTTCTTCATCACCGATGACCAGGGCCAGGACGCGTCGTTCTTCGGCAACGACGTCATCCAACTGCCCCACCTCGACCAGCTCGCCGCCGACGGCACCGTGTTCCTCAACGCCTACGCCACCACCGCCAGCTGCAGCGCCAGCCGCTCGGTGGTCATGTCCGGCCTCCACAACCACAAGAACGGCCAGTTCGGCCACATGCACCACTTCCACGGCTTCAGCTCGTTCCCCGACGTCGCCGCGCTGGCGCTGCCGCGCGTGCTGGAGAACAACGGCTACCGCACCGCCCGCATCGGCAAATATCACGTCGCCCCCGAAGCCGTCTACCAGTTCGGCGAGGTGATCCAGGGTCCGCCCCGCAACGCCGTGCGCATGGCCGAGAGTGCCCGCGAGTTCATCACCCGCGACGACGACCGGCCGTTCTTCCTCTACTTCGCCACCAGCGACCCCCACCGCGGCGGCGGCGTGGATGAAACCTCGCCCCACCGCCCGGACCTGTTCGGCAACCTGCCCGAGCGCGGCCACCACCCCGGCGTCGAAGAGGTGTTCTACGATCCCGCCGATGTCATCGTGCCGCCCTTCCTGCCCGACAACGAGGTCACCCGCGCCGAGCTGGCGCAGTATTACCAGAGTTGCTCGCGCATCGATCAGGGCCTCGGACGGCTGATCGAGATCCTCAAGGAACACGACCTCTACGACCGCACCCTGATCGTCTTCACCTCCGATCACGGGGTCGCCTTCCCGGGCGCCAAAACCACCGTCTGGGAGGCCGGCCTGCGGGTGCCCTTCGTGGTCCGCAACCCCTATGCCGATCGCCGCGGCGTTCGCAACCAGGCGCTCATCAGCCACGTCGACATCACTCCCTCGTTGCTCGACTTCGCCGGCGCCCTGGACCACGAGACCAACGGCCCCGCCAACTGGGTCAACCCCGACGACATCTGGCGCGGCACACTGTTCCAGAACGAAAACCGCTCCGGCGGCTTCAACTACCGCAGCTACCAGGGCCGTTCATGGGTTCCGATCATTGAACTGGACGACGCCGAAGGCTGGGATGTGATCCACGCCTCCCACACTTTCCACGAAATCCAGATGTATTACCCCATGCGCGTGCTGCGCGACCGCGACTACAAGATCATCTGGAACATCGCCCATCCGCTGCCCTATCCGTTCGCCAGCGACCTCTGGGCCGCGCCCACCTGGCAGCGCCAGTTCGCCCGGGGCCGCAACGCCCCCTTCGGACCGCGCACCGTCGGCGAGTTCATCCAGCGGCCGGAGTTCGAACTCTACGACATGCGCGAAGATCCTGACGAAACCACCAATCTGGCGCTCGACGAACGAAACGCCGAGCTGCTGGAGCGCTACAAGGACAAGCTGCGCGAGTTCCAGCGCGAGTTCAACGACCACTGGATCCTCAAGTGGGAATACGAGTGAACCGACACGCTTCGCCGCCGCGGTTCGTAACCTGCAGCAACACCGCCTCCGTCCGGCCGGCCACCTACATCGCATGATCCGCAGAATCATACCGCTCGCCTTCGACCACCGCGTGTTGTTCACGCGCGATGCCTTCGACCCCGCCAACCACGCCCTGGTGGAACTCATCAGCGAGGGCGACCGCGCGGAGCCGGCCAGGCTGCTGGTGCTGATCGATTCCGGCGTCGCCGCCGGCAATGCCGAACTGGCCCCGTCCGTCACCCGCTACGCCCGCGTCCACGCCGAAATGCTGGAACTGGCAGCCCCGCCCGTGGTCATGCCAGGAGGCGAACCGTGCAAGAACGACTGGTCGCTGGTCGAGCGCATCTGGCAGCTGGTCAATGACCACGGCATCGACCGCCACTCGTTCATCATCGCCATCGGCGGAGGCGCGTTCCAGGACCTGGCCTGCTTCGCCGCCTCCACCGCCCACCGCGGCATCCGCCACATCCGCTTCCCCACCACCACGCTCAGCCAGGGCGACGGCGGCGTCGGGGTCAAGAACGGGGTCAACTTCTTCGGCAAAAAGAACTGGGTAGGCACCTTCACCGTCCCGTTCGCCGTGGTCAATGATTTCAGATTCCTCGAAACCCTGCCTGAACGCGCGCGCCGGGACGGCATCATCGAGGCGATCAAGGTGGCCTTGATCCGCGACGCCGGTTTCTTCACCGAGATCGAGTCGATCGCCGGCCGCCTCGCGGCACTCGACCAGGAGGCGCTCGAGTTCGTCGTCCAGCGCAGCGCCGAACTGCATGTCGAACACATCGCCACCGGCGGCGACCCGTTCGAGCGCGGCTCGGCGCGGCCGCTCGACTTCGGCCACTGGGCCGCCCACAAGCTCGAGCAGGTCAGCGGCTTCCGCGTCAGCCACGGCGAGGCGGTGGCCATCGGCATGGCGGTCGACCTGGTCTACAGCGCCCGCATCGGCCTGCTCGACCAGGCCACCATCACGCGGGTCCTGGCATTGATCCAACAGGTCGGGTTCGACATCTTCGCCCCCGAACTGATGGACGTGACGGAGGACGGCCAATTGGTCATCCTGGCGGGGCTGGAGGAGTTCCGCGAACACCTCGGCGGCGAACTCACCGTCACCCTGGTGCCCGAGATCGGGCGCAAAATCGAGGTGCACGAAATGGACCGGGTCCAGGTCAAGGCGGCGCTGGAAGAGCTTTCGCGGTTGACAGCAGGGGCCGCCACAGGCTAGTGTGCTGTCTCCGAGATAGGTGTGCAAAATCCGCCAGCATTCTTTTTCAAATTCAAGGCGTGAGGCGGGAGCGAATGAACATTCGCGACCAACGAGCAACGCAGAAGTTGAAAAAGAAGGCGGCGGTCTTCAAGCCCAGGGAGCAAAGCGACCCATTTTGAAAAAATCAAAGGGCCTTATTTTGTGCAGATATCTCGGAGACAGCACACCAGGCCATCGCATGACCCGTCAATCCCCCTTACGCCGCCCCGCAGCCCGGGCGCCCCGTCGCTTGCCGGCCCTGGCCGCGCTCACCCTGGCGGCCGCCTGCTGGTCCAGTCCCGATGCCGTCATGGCCAACCATCCTGTCGAACCCACCGAAGCCGAGTTCACCGCCACCATCACCCGCGAGGTCGGCTACCGGTTCCTGATTTACCTCCCCAAAGACTATGACGCGGACGAAGCCGTGCGTTGGCCGTTGGTGGTGTTCCTTCACGGGGCCGGCGAACGCGGCGACGAATTGGCCAAGGTGGCGGTTCACGGTCCCCCCATGCAGGCGGCGCGCGGCGACGACCTGCCGTTCATCGTGGTGGCGCCGCAGTGCCCGGCCGGTTCCTGGTGGGACCCCGACGCGGTCGCGGCCCTCGCCCGGCATGTGACCCGGGAGCACCGGGTCGATGCCAGCAGGGTCTACCTCACCGGCCTCAGCATGGGCGGCTTCGGCACCTGGGAAACCGCCGCCAAACATCCCGACCTGTTCGCCGCCATCGCTCCGGTTTGCGGCGGCGGCAATCCCCTCTGGGGCCACGGCCTGGCCCGCACGCCGGTATGGGCGTTCCACGGCGACGCTGACTCGGTGGTGCCGCCGGCCATGACCGAGGTGATGGCGTTCGGCATGCGCCGGTTCGGCCGGGCCGAACCGCGCCTGACCATCTATCCCGACGTCGGCCACGATTCCTGGGTTCGCGCCTACAACGACCCCGAACTGTATCGCTGGCTGCTAAGTCACGCCCGTGAGGACGGGGCTGACGAGTGAGCCTGACGCGGATCCGGGCGGTCCATCCGGCACCAACGCCACTCGTCCCTCACTGGCGCTGCCCCCGTTCCACCGCCCCCTTTTCAGCCCAACGCCCCCACCACCTCCGCGCCATTCGTCCCCCCCCCTCGCCTCCGGCTTGCGGCCCTGGAGGCGGGAAATTCCTGTCCCGCCTGCCAATGATCGGGATCATCCGCTGGCCATGGCTCAAGCCATCAACTCCCCCGCGCCACCACGCCCCGGCCGCCCGCTCCCCCCGACCGGTCACGACCGCCCCTGCTG
>SKLO01000179.1 GCA_007123195.1 Verrucomicrobiales bacterium
ACCTGGCGGCGGATCGGGCAGTCCGGGTCCTCGGGGTCGAGCAGATTGAAGAAGTGCGGGGTCACCGCCATGGCGAGCTTGGTGCCCGTGAGCAACATGCCTGCGCGTTCTTCGTCGGCGAGGCGCAGGCGGCCGTCGAGGTCGGCCATGGTGGTCACCTTGTGCTTCAGCTGCCAGCGGTGGTCGGACCAATCGGCCGGGTCCGCCTCAGGCCAGTGACCGGGGGCGTGGGACACGAAGGCGGCGTCCGGGTGGCTGGCGGTGGGTTCGGGTGAACCGTTGCGCGGTTGGGTTGCGGGATCGGAATCTGGGTTGGAGTGAAGGTCCATGACTGGGCGCTGTCAGCGGCAAGGGCGATCATGCGGCCGCTTGATCGGGTCGGCGAAGGTCAACAAGTAAGCCTGATCCGGGAAAAGTTCGCCTGCTTTTGCGTTCCCGGTTGCGCGCCGTAAAAAATACAGCAGCATATTGATTCTTAGCCGTTTACGAAATGCAGTTTAAAATCCTCGAAGAGTTTGGCAAGCCACAATGGATGGCCATTTTGACCGCTTTGAAGCGGTCGACCGGGCTATCGGTGTCGGAGTTGGCAAAGCAGTTGGGGATGAGTTACATGGGTGTGAAGCAGCACTGTCTGGAGCTGCAGAAGCGCGGCTATCTGGATACGTGGCGGAGGCCGAAACCGGTTGGCCGGCCGGAGCAAGTTTACCGAATCACGCGCAAGGTGGATCCGCTGTTTCCCCAGGCCGGCAACGAGGTCAGCCTGGAGGTGCTGCGCACGGTCAGCCAGATTTACGGGCCGAACGCGCCGGACCGGCTGCTGTTCGGCTACTTCAACCGCAAAGCCGACCTCTATGGCAAGCGCCTGCGGGGCAAGACGGTGGCCGATCGGGCGGTGTCGCTGGCGCGGCTGCGATCCGCCGAGGGTTACCTGTCGGAGTGTCTCTACGACGCCCGCGAGGGCTTGCGGATCGTTGAGTTTCACAGCCTTCTTACCGAGCTGATCGAGGCGTTTCCGAACGTGCCGTTGATGGAGTCGCAGATGTTCGAGCGGCTGCTGGGGGCCTCGGTCAATCGTGGCGAGGAGCGGGCCAGCGGGCTCAAGAAGACCGTCTTCAGGATTGCCACGTTGTGAGCTGAGGTGACTCCTCCGGTCGCAACCGAGGGCTGGGAGCCGGGTTAGTTTCCGATGCCGACAGGTCGGGTCGGGAGAAGAGAGGCTCCCGTTGCGGCTTGAACAGCGCTGGAGGCTGGAGGCGGCCTTTCAGAGGCAAGGCCCGGCTGGCAGGCAGCGAGGGGCGGAGCCGCGTTCGAATCGTGACTTTCAGGTCGGCAGAGCTTATCTTGAGTTGTATTGATGGAGAATCACGCAATGAACACACGTCCCGCATCGATCGCTCCGGTTCCGTTTTTGTCCGGGGCAGGCAGGCTCAGGACGCCCGTCGGCGGCTTGGCACTGCTGGTGGCGATGATGGTTTCGACCGGGCCCGTGGTGGCCGACGATCCGCCCGGAGGGAGGTTAGACGGTTCAGATCTGCTGGCCCAGCAGGCTGGGGAGACACCCGATCAAGGTGCCCGCGAGCGCGCCTCTGAGCGGGCGGAGCGGGGCGAGCGCAGTGAGCGCGATCGCCGCCGCTGGCGCGGTCGGTCGATTGAGGGCATCACCCCCGAGCAGCAGCAACAGCTGCGCCGGGCCATGGCCGAGGCTTGGAATGATGCCCGGGTGGTGTCGGCCCGGGAGGAGATCGAGCGCAGCATGGAAGCTTATCGCGACGCCCTGCGCGAGGCGGTGCTCGAGGCCGCGCCGGAGTTGGCGGACGTGCTGCCGGATAATTTCGACGGTCGCAGCTGGCTGGGCGACCAACGCGGCGGAGCCTTGGGCGCGCTGCGGTCAATCATGGCAGCGCTGCCATTGGAAGTCCAGAGCCAGGCCCGCCGCAAGCATGGCGAACTGATGCGAGACGAGGCTGTGGCGGCCGCCGCCAACGCGCTCAATGAGGCCTATCGAAATTCCTCGGCGCCCGGGGATGCCTCGGTGGCGCGCCACGAGCGCGAGTTCCGGCGGGCCTATGTGGCGGCGCTGGCCCGGGAGGTGCCGGAGGCGGTCGAATACCTCGAGCGATTGCGCGAGGGGCGGCCGGGCGGCGGTGACCGCGGTCCGGGAGACGGCTCCGAAGAGGGGCGCGAGGGTGAAGTTCCCGAGGGCGATCGCTGAGCCTGTCGTGCCGGCCCGGTGGTCGCGGCCCGGTGGGCTGTTTTGAACCAGCTGCATTCCAGCCTTCAGGACGGTCCCAGCGGGATGCCGAGCGCCAGCCAGACCGCCGGCAGCACCAGCCAGACGGCGCTGGATACGAGGGTATAGGGGATCATCACGGCGATCAGGCTGCCGAGCCCGGCGTTGCGCTGCCACATGCGCAAGGTGCCGATGAAGATGGCGATGGGGTCCGGCTAGAGGTTGCCGACTTGTTCGAGGCGGCGCAACATGGCGTCGACAGTGGCAAGCCGCGTGTCAGGTTGCAAGCGGAGCGGAAGCGCTGCCCGTGCCCACCCGAGCGGCGAGCGGCGAAGAAGCGTCTGCGCTCGTAACTGGTCGTTGCCGGCACCGCCTGCGGGTCCAACCAAGGGAACACAACCGATGTGGCAGGAATTCGACCAGTTGTCCCAGCGCCTGCGGATCCCGGATCTGTGGCAGCAAACCGCGCTGGAGCACCTGCGCCACGGCCGGGACGTGGTGATCGATGCCCCGACCGGGGCCGGCAAGACGTTCGTGTTCGAGCTGCTGGTCGAGGACGGCCGGCTGGACGGCCAGGCGGTTTACACCGTGCCGACGCGGGCTCTGGCCAACGACAAGCGGCTCGAATGGAAACAGCGCGGCTGGCAGGTTGGCATCGCCACCGGCGACCTGACCGACCAGCCCAACGCCCCGGTGCTGGTGGCTACGCTCGAGACCCAGCTCGAGCGCATCCTGCGGCGCGATCCGCCGCGGTTGCTGGTGATAGACGAATACCAGCTCATCGGTCATCGGGTGCGCGGGCCGCATTACGAACAGACCATCGCGCTGGCACCGCCGCAGACCCAGTTGCTGCTGCTCAGCGGCAGCAACGGCAACCCCGGCGACGTGGTGGAGTGGCTGCAGCGGCTGGGGCGCGACGCCGTGCTGGTGCAAACCGCGGAACGACCAGTGCCGCTGGAGGAAACCCCGGTCGAAGCGCTGGCGGAACGACCGCCGCGCGGGATCGACGGCTACTGGCCGCGGCTGGCGGCCACCGCGCTGTTGGCCGATCTGGCGCCATTGCTGATTTTCGCTCCGCGCCGCCGCGAGGCCGAGCGCATCGCCCGCCAGATCGCCAACGCCCTGCCGCCGTCGGCGCCGCTGAGCCTGACCCGCGAGCAGCAGGCGGTGGCCGGCCGCGAGGTCGGCCGGCTGCTGCAACAACGCGTCGCCTGGCACCACAGCGGTTTGTCCTACCGGGTGCGCGCGGGTTTGATCGAACCGCTGGCCAAGGCCGGCCACCTGCGGGTGATCGTGGCCACCACCGGGCTCGCCGCCGGGATCAACTTTTCCGTGCGCTCCGTGCTGGTGGCCTCGACCACCTACCCCGACGGCCCCTACCTGCGGCAGCTGGAAGGCGACGAGTTGCTGCAGATGTTCGGTCGCGCCGGCCGCCGCGGTCTCGACACCGTCGGACACGTGCTGGTCACCCGCGACAGCCCGCGCCTGTCAGACGGTCGCCAGCGCCCGGTGCGGCGTCCGGCCGAGGCCGGTTGGCCGGTGTTGCTGCGGCTGATGCACGAGGCCGCCAGCCGCGGCGAACCGCCGTTGGCCGCCGCCTACGGACTGACCTCACGCCTGTTCAGCCGACAACCGCCGCCGCTCGGCCTGGAGCCACCCGACCCGGTGGCGACCGGTGCCGTGGCCGGGTCGGCGTTGCCCGAATCCCGTGGCGGCTCCGGCCCACGCGGCGACCTGGGATCCAGGCACGACCCGCTGGCCTGCCTGTCGGCCGGGCCGCAGCAGGTCGAATTCCTCAACTCCCGCGACGAATGGGAACCGCTGCAGGACCACCAGCGCCAGCCGACCACCGTCGGCAACGCCTTGGCGCGCCGCCGCGACCGCTGGTTGCCCGCCTTGTCCGACCCGGACCACGCCGCCGCACTGGAACCGTCCGGGCGCACCTGGCTGATGCCCTCCAATGACTACGATCCGGCCGCCGCGCATCAGCCTACAGGGGCTGCGCTCCCGCCCCGTGGCAGGTCCCGCCGCCGCTACGGTCGGGAACTGACCGCCGCCCTGCGCCGCGACGGCCGCCTGCAGCCGACCCGGCCGTTCGTCCGCCTGCTGGCGATCGACCGCCGGCCCGCGCCCGACGAACCGGACACGGTGGAGCGATGGCTCGAACGACTGCGGGCCCGCGAGCCGGATCGCCGGCATGAGTGCCAACTCGTGTGGCTTGGCGACTCGCTGATGCTGCGGCGCGATCTGTCGCAGCGCACCGTGGACGCCGTGCGCGACCGGCATGGCCGTTGCCTGATCGATCCGCCGCTGCGGGTCGGAGCGGTCGAGGCCGAGACCGGACTGTGTGAGACGCTCGGCGGCGGCTTGCGGCAACCCCGGCCAGACAGCCCGCTGGACGCCTGGCGCAAGCTCGGCCTTATCGACGAACAAGCCGTGCCCACCCGGCGTGGCAGCGTGTTTTGTTTGTTCCAGCACGGCGAAGGCCTGGCGGTGGCGGCTGCGTTGGAAGAAAACCACTACCCGGCCGACCAGTTGGTCATGCACCTGGCCAACCTGCGCGGCCCGCTGGTTCGCGAGGAACCTGCGGGCGGCGATTCCGAGCGACTCGCCGCCGCCTGCCACCGCGCCTACGGCACCCGCAGTTACCCCGGCTACCTGCTTCACGGCCTGCCGGAGCACTACAGCGAGGGCCTGGCCGAGCGGTTGCAGGATCACCTCGACGGTCGACGCCCGCGCGCCGGTGCGCTGGAGGACCTGGCCAAGGGCGACCTCGACCGCGCACTGGTGGAATGGCTCAGCCTGCTGCGCCGGATCGATTCGGCCCCGGCGCTCGATTGGGACCGGTGGACCGACCTGCAGCAAGCCGCCCGGGAGGCGCTCGGGCGCCATCGGCGTGGTTCAGCGCTGGACCAATTGCCGCCGCTCACCGGCAGCCAGTTGCAGCCGCCGCCGCCGCACGCCCTGCGGCTAGGCCGGTTCTGATCCGCCTGCCCGGGGTTGGTGATGCCGCGCACCACTCCCCAAAGCGAAAGTAGGGCCGCAACAACAAAACCAACAAAGTGTCTGACCCTTTGTTGCGATCGGCGCGGGTGGCTGGCGAGGCTGGAGGAATCGACAAAAGACACCCTGCAGAACCGGCCCCCACCCGCGCAGGCCGCAGTCCGGCGACACGCCGCCGGACCGCGGACGTCCCCCTGTCTGCTGCCAGCGGGCCGGCTTCGAATGGAGGGTTCCCCGCCACCCGATGGTCCGACCAGTGCCGCCCGCAGCGCGACCCCGGATCGTGGGATCGACGCAAGAACGCCGCGCCCACCGGCGTTCGGACCGGTAGGCGTTGACAATATCAATCGCCACACCAACAATGCTCTGGTGGCCGCTTGTCGCCGCCCTTAATCCTTGACCCCATGAAGCTGTCATCCCTGTTCCGACTGTTCATGGCCGCCGGCCTTGCCGCTGCGGTCACCGCCCCCGCCCCGAGTGCCCAGGCTGAAAACTGGCCGAACTGGCGCGGCCCCAATTTTGACGGGTCGAGTTCCACCACCGGCCTGCCCAGCACCTTCTCCAAGACCGAGAATGTGCGCTGGATGATCGACCTGCCCGGCGACGCCGCGTCCACCCCGGCCATTTGGGATGAGCGCGTGTTCGTCACCACCACCAACCTCGAAACGCGGGCGCTCGAAGCCATTGCGCTCAACCGGGCGACCGGCGAGGAGCTGTGGCGGCTTGAGTGCGGCATGGGTTACCAACAGGACGACCGGTCGAACTTCGCCTCGCCCTCGCCGGTTACCGACGGCGAGCTGGTGATCTTCTTCTTCGGCACCGGCGATCTGGTGGCCGCCGATTTGGACGGCAACGAAATCTGGCGCCGCAATATCCAGCAGGACTACGGCCAGTTCGCCTTCCTCTGGACCTTCTCCGCCAGCCCGCTGCTGTTCGAGGACAAACTCTACCTGCCGGTGCTGCAGCGCGATGTCGCGGTCAACGGTCGCGGCGAGCCGGAAGGCAACGAGTCCTACCTCCTGGCTCTCGATCCGAAGACCGGCGAGGAAATCTGGCGTGTGGAGCGTGACTCCGACGCGGTGCTTGAATCCAAGGAAAGTTTCGCCACCGCCACCCCTTACACCTGGGAGGGGCGCACCGACATCATCGTGGCCGGCGGCGACATCCTCACCGGTCACGATCCCGAGACCGGCGAGGAGATCTGGCGCACGCCGTCGTGGAATCCGGACAAGATCCACCACTGGCGGCTGGTACCCTGCGCCACCGCCGGCGAGGGCGTGATCATCATCCCGGCGCCCAAGCGCGAGCCCGTCTATGCCTTCAAGGCCGGTGGCGAGGGCCTGCTCGACGACGACGACCGGGCCTGGACATCGAACAGCTCCAAGGTTTCCAGCGATGTCTCGACCCCGCTCTTCTATGAGGGCAAGTTCTACGTGCTGGACAGCGATCGCAAGACCCTGGCCTGCGTTCACCCGATCACCGGTGAGGTGATCTGGCACGGCGAGATCCCGGCGCGGGCCAAGATCGAGTCCTCGCCGACCGCCGCCGACGGCAAGATCTACTTCATCAGCCACCACGCCGAGGTGTATGTGGTCAAGGCCGGCGGCGACGAATTCGAAATTCTGCATGAGGTCGACCTCAGCGAGCGCGGTGACAACACCGTGCGCTCCAGCATCGCACTGGCCCACGACGCCATCTACGTGCGCACTCACAACCGCCTCTACTGCTTCGCCAACACCGCGCTGGCCGGCACCGAGTAAACGCCATCCGGCAACCCGGCCTCGCGGCCTGTTTCCCGGCGCCGCCGCCCCCGGTTTTCGGGGGCGGCGGTTTTTTTGTCGCCGCTGCAGCGGGCCGGTTTCGGTGGACAAGTCCGGAGTTGTCTGCTAACCGTCCCGCCTATGCAGATCAAGCCCCTCAGACTCATGATCGCTGCCGCCGCGTCGGCCGCCCTGCTGTTGTCCCACGCCGCCACTCCCGGTGCCCATGCCGCGCCCGAGGGTGAAGGCTGGATCAAGATGTTCAACGGCGAAAACCTCGACGGCTGGAAGGCCAGCGACGAAAACCCTGGTTCGTTCCAGGTGGAGGACGGAATCCTCGTCGTCGACGGCCCCCGCGGTCACCTGTTCTACACCGGTGAGGACGGCGAAGCCGAGTTCACCGACTTCGAGTTCACCTGCAAGGTCCTGACCAAGCCCAAGGCCAATTCCGGCGTGTTCTTCCACACCAAGTGGCAGGCCGACGGCTGGCCTTCCCACGGCTACGAGGCCCAGGTCAATGCCACCCACAGCGACCGCATCAAGACCGGCTCGGTCTACGCCGTCAAGAACGTCATGGACGAGGCGCCGCACGAGGACAACGAATGGTTTGAATACGGCGTCAAGGTCGTCGGCAAGACCATCACCATCACGGTCAACGGCGAAGTGGTGAATGAATACACCGAGCCCGACGAGGTCGATCACGCCACCCGCAAGCTGAGCAGCGGCACCATCGCCCTGCAGGCGCACGACCCCGAGAGCGTGATCCACTTCAAGGACATTTACATCCGCCCGCTCGACTAAGGCGGTCCGGCGCCGGCGCGGCCTGCCGGTTGACCAATAGTCAGCCAGCCGGACCGGCGCGCCCCTCTTTCAAACCCTGACCGATGGCCGGCGAACCGGCGATCCAGCCGGCGGCCCGCTCCGGCGCGATCGCCGGATCCGCCGGCCATCGCTGGTTTTGTCAGGCCGCTGCGGGCTGACGAATTCACCGCCTGGTTCACTCCGGTCCCCATGACACGCCGTGCCTTTCTCATCCTGCAAGGCCTGCTGCTGCTGCTGCCGATCGGCCTGCTGGTCTGGATGTGGCCGTCGCTTCCGGGCGGCATCGCCGTCGGCTGGGACATCGACGGCGAACCGGATCGATTCATCGACCGCAATCTGGCCCTCGGCACCGCCTACGGACTGACGCTGTTGTTGTCCTGGATGCTGGCGTTGCTCGACCGCCACGACGCTGCCGCCCCTGATGCCGACCCGGTGGTCGAACGCCGGCACCGCTCCGCCGTGCGCGGCCTGCGGTTGCTGGTCACCGGCGTCGGTGTGCTGACCACCGTGGTGGTGCTCGGGCACGCCGCCCAGTGGAAAGCCGACGCCCTGCTCCATCTTGGCACCCTGGCCGTGGTCGGAGTCATCGCCATGGCCGCGCCCTGCATGGCCGCGCTCAGGCCCAATCCGTGGTTCGGTGTGCGCACCAGGCGCACCCTGGCCTCGGCCGAATTGTGGTGGGAAACCCACCAGTTCGCCCGCGTCACCTGGCTGCTCGGCTGCGTCTTGCTGCTCGGGTTCCGGGTGTTGCTCAACCACCAGCAGTTCATCCAGCTGCTCATCGTCGTCGGCCTGCTGCTCATCGCCCTGCCGTTGGTGTATGCCGGTGTCCGGCGCATGCCCGAGGCGGACCACGAGGCCGGAGCGGACCGCCAGGCTGGCTCTGAAGACGGGCACGACGCTGCGGCTCACGATCCGGCCGCGCCCGCGGAACCGTCCGACCGCGATCCGCAAACCGGGCCGGACCAGCGCTGATCCAGCCAGCGACCCACTGTCAGAAAATCAAAGGACCTTGTTAAGGACCGCTCTTTCGGAGACAGCACACCAGGGCTTCGTGGCCGGAGTCAGCCGGCCCCTGACGCGTCGACTCACCCGGTGCCCGCGGGCACCGCGTCCGTGGGTTGGATGGTCCTCACCACCGGTTCGCCGAACTCAAGGCGCACCACCACCACCTGGGTGCCGGCCGGAATGATGCCGCGTTCCGAGCGGCCGGGCATTTGGCGGCCACCCACCTCGACCCGACCTTGTGGCTTCAGGTCGGTCAGCGTGGTGCCGTGGCTGCCGATCATCGACTGACGCTCCGGCGGCGGTCGTTGGATGGTGGTCGTGAGCGACATGCGTCGGGCCATGAACCCGGCGCGCATGAGCCGCATGAATCCGAACACCGCCGCCATGGTGGCGATGACAATCCCGGCCACGAGGGTTGGCGCCACCCACCCGCCGGCGTCGGCGACCTCCGAGCTGGTGAAACTGAGCACGATCGCCACCGTCAGGCAAATCAGCCCCAGCACGCCGACCACGCCCCCGGGAACGATGATTTCGGCGACCAACAGGAGAATTCCAAGGAAGGCGAGGACCAGGATGAGCGAAATCATGGGGCTTCAGGCAGAGAGTTCTTTACACGGCAGACCTTCCGCGATCAAGTTGAGAGTGCGCTCGGTGAATCGTCCGGGTTCGCATGAACTGCCATGATACGCTGGATCAGCCCCATGATCATCGGATTTTGGGTCGTCATGACCCTTTTGCTGGTGCGCATGGTGTGGTTCCCTGAGCGATCCCAGCTCGCCGGGGTGCCGCCGACCATGGTCTGGCAGCTGTTTGTCCGTCAGGATTCGGTGGCCACCGAGATGCACCTCTACAACCCGCAACACGAGCGCATCGGGCTGGTGCACATCGCCACCCGCGAACAGCCGCCCGACAGCGAGGGGCGGCCACGGTTCGACCTGATGGTCAATGGCCGGCTTGAGGATCACCGGCAGGCGGGCGCCGCCCCGCCCACCATGACTTGGAACGCCAGCTCGGAGGTGGTCGATGGCGAGGAACTCAGCCGCCTGCGGTTCAACCTGCGCATGCCCGCGTCCGACTTCGAAGTCAGTCTCCAGCGCTCCGAGGACGAGCCTTTGAACTACACCGTGCAGCAGGCCGGGCGGACCTTGCTGGACTCGTCCGGCGGCGGCACCCACGCCGCCATGCTGGGCCCCGCCGGGCGTCTGCTGCCGGGTCTAGGTTTTGGTCTGGACGCCCTCAAGGACGGCCCCGGTTCAGGCCAGTCGGGCCAGTGGGAGGCCGCGTTGCAAGTGGATGCCCGCCAGGCGATGATCGACTACGGCGGACGCCTGCGGCCGGGCTACCGGCTGGAGACCAGGCTGCTCAAGCGCCACGGGGCGGTGCTGGAGTTTACCGAGGCGGGCGAGCTGTTGCGGGTGCAAACCGACGATGGCCATGTGCTGATCAACCCGGTATACTTCGGTGACAACGTGGTCGCCCCGGCGCCCATGGCCGACGACAGCGATCATGATTGAGATAGAGGATTTAAGGATGCACTTCGGCGCCGTCAAGGCGGTCGACGGATTGACCCTGACCGTGCCGCAGGGGGAACTGTTCGCCTTCCTCGGGCCCAACGGCGCCGGCAAAACCACCACCATCCGCATGATGACCGGGTTGCTGCAGCCGATGCAGGGCACCGTTCGCCTATGCGGTCACGACATGGCCCGCGAACCGCTCAAGGCCAAGGCGGTGCTGGGTTACGTGCCGGACGTGGCGGTGTTCTACGACAAGCTCACGCCGCTCGAGTTCATGCGCTTCATCGCCGATATCTTCGCCATGGACCGCGCCCGCGCCCGCGACGGCACCGGCCGCCTGTTCGATCAGTTCGCGCTGTGGGAACACGCCAACGACCAGATCGAAAGCCTGTCGCACGGCACCCGTCAGCGCCTGGCCATCGCCTCCGCTCTGGTGCACGACCCGGAGGTCATCGTGATCGATGAACCCATGGTCGGTCTCGATCCGATCCATGCCCGCATCGTCAAGGACGAGCTGAAGGCGCGCAGCGAGGCCGGCGCGACCGTGTTCATGTCGACTCACCTGCTCAACATCGCCGAGGAACTGGCTGACCGCATCGGCATCATTCTTCGCGGCCGCATGGTGGCCATGGGCACGGTCGATGAAGTCCGCGCCCAGGCCAGGGACGTGCAGGGGCCGCTCGAGCGTGTGTTCCTGTCGATGGTCAAGGCTGATGACGAACAAGCCCGGTTGGCGCGTGCCGCGGCGCTGCCGGAGTCCCGCCCACGGGGGCACGATGATGACGATGACACCGGAAATCCCTTCGCCAAGGCCTCCTGAATGGACCCCGGCATCGACCGTTCCGTGAAAGGACCGGTGCCGGCACCGCGAATCTTCACCGCACCCCCGCCCTCGCAGTCGCCCGTATGAATCTGGTTGGAGTCACCCCCCCAGCCCCGGCACCCCGGCCGGATTCCAGCCCTGAACCTGATCGCGCCAGCCCGTCGCCCGGCCCCGGCAGCCTGCGGCTGGTGGTGATGGGGGTGGCCGGCGCCGGCAAGACCCTCATCGGCCGTGGCCTGGCCCGGCGCTTGGGGGGCGAGTTCGTGGACGCCGACGACCTGCACCCGGCGGCCAATGTGACCAAGATGCGCGCCGGCCAGCCGCTGACCGACGATGACCGCTGGCCCTGGCTCGATCTATGTGGTCGCCGGTTGGCGGATGCTGCCACCGGTCGGCGCACGCTGGTGTTGGCCTGCTCCGCGCTGCGACGGGCCTATCGGGACCGCCTGCGCCACGCCATGCCGACCGCCGACCGGCGGCTATGTGTTGTTTACCTGAACCTCGATCCGGCAACCGCAGCCGACCGGGTGGGTGGGCGCAGCGGGCATTACATGCCGGCCAGTCTGATAGACAGTCAGTTCGCCACCCTGGAGCCCCCCGATCCGGCCGCCGAGCCGGACGTCATCGTGGTCGATGCCCGGCTCGATCCCGCCACCATCATGGGCCGGGTGCGCCAGGCGTTGGTGGGAGCCTGACGCCCCTTGTGTCGCCGGGGCCGCGGGGGTCACAACTCCTCCGGCCGTTGCAGCAGGGCATTGACCCGTGCCAGCAACCGCCCGGCGGCACCGCCGTCGAGCACCCGGTGGTCGAACGACAGCGTGATCTCGGCCTCGGTGACCGGGATAAACGACTGCACCTCGTTGCTCCAGTAGGGTTTCTTGCGCCCGGCTCCCAGTCCGAGCACGAGGTTCTGTTCGGGAAGCGGGATCGGGGTCGCCCAAGTGATGCCGAAGGTGCCGAAGTTGGTTACCGTGGCGGCGCCCGGTCCGTGCCTGTCGGGAGGCAACCGGCGGCGGCGCGCCATTTCAACCAGTCTGTCATACTGCGGCAACAGGTCGGTCAGCCGCACCTGGTCGACGCCCTTGAGCACCGGCACCAGCACGCCATCCTCCACCTCGACGGCGAACCCGATGTCGATTGCCTTGGGGTGGACCACGCGCGACCCGATCAGGCGCCCGGCCAGGGCCGGGTTCTCGGCCAGCGCGATGCCCAGCGCCCGCACCGCATACAACGCCGGACCCGATTTGGCCGATTGGGCGCGACGGTGTGCCAGCAGGGCGTCGAGGATGACGGGCGTGCCCACCGTGGCCAGCGGCCGGGTCCACGAGCGCCGCATCGAGTCGGCCACCGCGATCCGCATCGGCGATGCCTTGGTCATGCCGTGGGTGTCGAGCGATGCCAGAAACGCCTCGAAATCCTCCACCGTCACCCGACCGGCGGCGCCGGAGCCGGCCACTCCAGCCAGGTCGGCGGCGTTCATGCCCAACTCCATCATGCGGGCGCGCATGCGCGGGCTCATGTAGGTGGCCCCGGCAGCCCCGGCCGGCACCGGCAGCCCGCCGACAGTGGGTTCCACCCGCACCGGCGACCCCGGTTCGGAGGAGACGAACGATTCGTTGTCGCCCTGATAGTTGAAATGCACGCCCTCGGGCACCTCATGGGCGGCTGCCGGCGGTGGCGGTGCGGCCGGGATCGCGGGCGCGCCGTTGGCGGTGGCCTCGGCGGCCGGCTCGGCCGGTTTGGCCGGGGTCAGTCCGGCCTTGTCCGCCGCTTCGGCCGACACCGAGATCTCGCACAACAGGGCGCCGACCGGGTAGCTGGTGCCCTCTTTGGCCTGGATTTCCCCGACCACCGCCTGGCAGGGCGCGCTGACACTCATCACCGCCTTGCTGGTCTCGACCTCGAACAGGTCGTCGCCGGGATGCACCGTCTGGCCAGGCTGCACCAGCTGGCTGATGATGGTCGCTTCGGCGATGGATTCACCCAGCTGCGGCATGAGGATGGGAACGCGGACTTTGGTCACAACTTGATTTCGGGAATGGGCTTCGGGGCGCGGATCAGGCGTCTGGGGTCTTGATGATGATCGACCGCCGGGGGCGCAGTCGGCGCGGTCAGTAGCGCAGCAACTGGCGCAGGGACGAGGCGATCGTCTGCGCGGTCGGCCGGTGAACCTTCCACAGGTTCGGGTGATAGGGGATCGGGGTGTCCTTGGAGTTCAGCCGTTGCGGCGGGGCGTCGAGCAGATGGAACCCCTCGCTGGCCACGCGCGAGATCACCTCGGCGGTGGCGCCGCCCCAGGGGAAGGTCTCACCCACCGCCAGCAGCCGGCCGGTGCGGGCGACCGATCCGAGGATGGTGTCGGTGTCCATCGGCTTGACCGAGCGCAGGTCGACCACCTCGATCTGCCAGCCCTCGGCGGCCAGTTCCTCGGCGGCGCGCAGGCTCTCGTGCACCATGGCGCTGTAGGCCACCACCGTGGCGTGGATGCCGGGCCGGGCAATGCGGGCCCGCCCCACCGGCAGGGCCTCGTCGGGCAGGGCGTCGGCCTTGAGGTGGTAATAGAGATACTTGTGCTCGCAGAACAGGGTCGGGTCGTCGATCTGCACCGCCTCCAACAGCATCGTGTAGGCATCCTCCACCGTGGCCGGCGTCAGGATCACCAGACCCGGGTAGTGGGCGTAGATCGAATCCAGCGACTGGCTGTGGAACGGACCGCTGCCGGGCGTGCCGCCGGACGGCAGCCGCACCGTGATCGGGCACGGCACGTCGGTGCGGTAGAACTGGGTGCCGGCGTTGTTGACGATCTGGTTGAAGCCCACCGATGAAAAGTCGGCGAACTGCATCTCGATGATCGGCCGCATGCCCTCGATGGCGGCGCCGATGGCCATGCCGACCATCGCGTCCTCGCTGATCGGGGCGTCGATCACCCGGCCCGGGAAGGCCTCGTGCAATCCCTTGGTCGCCTTGAATGCGCCACCGAACGCCCCGATGTCCTGGCCATACAGGAACACGCGCGGGTCGGACGCCAGCGCCTCCTGCTGCGCCAACCGGATGGCTTCGAGGTAGGTGATGCTCATAGTTCGGGACCGGCGTGGCTGGAACCCTCCACCAGATCGGCTCGGGACAAGGCCTGCCAGCTCTCCTGATAGGGATCAGGCAGGGCCTCGCGATACACGATGGCAAAGGCGGCGTCGACCTCTGATTCAGCCTCGCGCTGCCAGGCGCTCAGTTCGGCCGCGGTCGCCCAATCCTGATCGAGCAGAAACGTCTGGGCCACCTCCAGACAGTCGCGCCCCGCCTGACCCTTGCGCAGGGCAGGATCCACATACGAGGCGTCGTCGTGCTCGCCGTGACCGCTGAGCCGCAACAGCTTGCCGATCACCACCTGCGGCCCCTCGCCGGCGCGTGCCCGCTGCACGGCGTCGGTGAACGCCTTCAGGCACGCCGCCAGATCGGTGCCGTCCACCACCTGACCGCGCACACCGTATCCGCGCGCGCGGTCGATCAAATCGTGGCAGGCAAACTGGCGGCTGGTGGGGGTCGAGTAGGCATATTGATTGTTGGCCACCGCCACCACCAGCGGCAGGCGTTCGACCGCCGCCTGGTTGAGCGCTTCATGAAACGCGCCGGTCGACAGGCCGCCGTCGCCGATGCCGGTGCCGCCGACCGCCCGCTCGGCCTCCCGCCCCTGCAGGCGCCGGGCCATCAACATGCCGTTGATCACCGCCGTGAACGATCCCAGATGGCTGATCATCGGCGGCATGCCCTCGCGCGGGCGGCCGCGGTGGATGTTGCCGTCGCGACCGCGCATCGGGCCCTTGATCGATCCCAGATAGGTGCGGATGGCGTCGAGAATGGGCTCGCCGAAGGCGATCCGTCCGGCCTGATCGCGGATCAACGGGCCATAGACGTCGTGGCCCTTGCGCAATTGCACCCCCAGGGCGGCACTGAACGCCTCCTGGCCGCGGCCGACGTAGACCCCGCCAACGATCTTGCCGCCGGCACGATAGACCGCCGCCAACCGGTCCTCCAGCACCCGTGCCAGCAGCATGTGCCGGTAGGTGCGGGTATACTGGTCGCGGAACGCGCCGGTCAGGTCGGTTCCCGGAACGATGACGGTTTGTCCTTCCAAAATGCGAGCGTGCGTGCGGGTCGTGAGGATCGAGTGGTTGGTGGGCGGTGGCGGAGCGGGCGGCCTCAGGCCGTCAGTCGCCACGTTCCGGAACCGACCATAACACATCAGAAATGTTCATCAAGCGGGCACGGTTGGCTGGTTGGTGTTCCCATCGGTGGGGCACGGCGGGGGGGCTGGGGCTTGACTTCGTTGCCAGCGATTTCCCACAATTGGTGCGTGAAGCCTGACCCATCCGATCCCGACGGCCCTTCCGCCCCGGCCGACCACCGTCCGCCCCCGGGCGGGGCGGTGGCCGGCCCCGAGCCCGACCGCGGGCCCGATGGCGTCCACCAACCGCACGACAAGCTGTTCACCGCCACCTTCGGCGTGCCCGAGAACACCGCCGGCCTGTTGAAGGCCAAGCTGTCGCCGGCGCTCAGCGCTGCCATCGACTGGTCGAGCCTGCGGCCCGAGC
>SKLO01000634.1 GCA_007123195.1 Verrucomicrobiales bacterium
CACTACCCGCGGCTGCGATCGATCCTGGTGTATCCCAGCGGATTCGAAGTGCCCCCGGACCCGGGCGGCTTTGTCCGCGCCGATCCGTATCAGACCACCGATCCTATCGATGCCGAGGCCGGCGAACTGGTCGGCGAGAGCTGGTTGCACGGCTCGGTGGTGCTGGCCTGGGACAACATCGTGCACCCGCCCGACCCGGCCGAGCGCGAGCTGGGCGTCGACAACGTGGCCCTGCACGAGTTCGCCCACCAGCTCGACGAGGACAGCGCCGCCGGCGAGGGCGTGCCGCTGCTGGATCGTCGCCAGGACTACGCCGAGTGGGGCCGCGTGTTCAGCGAGGCCTTCAAGCGACTCGAGGCCAGGGTCAACCGTGGTGCGTCGACGGCGTTGGACCCGTATGCCGCCACCAGCCCCGGCGAGTTTTTTGCCGTCGCCACCGAGGCGTTCTTCGAGCGGCCCGAACCGCTGCGGCGCGCCTACCCCGAGGTCTACCGGCAGCTGGCGAAGTTCTACGGGGTCGACCTGGCCGCGCCGGACGCCGGTGCGTCCGGCGATGCCCCCTGAAGGCGGCCGGTTTTCGATCGACGCAGCCGCCGGTTGTTGCCATTCTGCCTGCATCAGGTGCTGTTGCCGTATCTCCACCCTCCCGCCCGCCATTCCTTCGCGCATGAACATCCTCTGGACCAACCACGGGCTCGCCCGACCCGGCGGCACCGAGATCGTGACCCGCGATTGCGTGACCGAACTGACGCGGCGCGGTCACCGGGTCGAGGTGCTGACGTCGCGGCCCGGGGTCATTGCCGACGAACTGCGCGGCCACGGCGTCGTGATCCACGAATCCCCGGCCACGCTCGGCACCGGTTTCGACCTGATCCACGGCCAGCACTACCTCGAAACCACCGTCGCCCTGGCCGCCCTGCCGGGCGTGCCGGCGCTGTTTTTCTGCCACGGCAATCCCGATCGCGGCTGGATTGAACAACCCGCGATCCACCCGCGCTGCCTGCGGTTGATCACCAACTGCGACAACCTCGCCCATCACCTGGCGCGCACGCTGCCGATGCCGCGCGAGGACATCGGCGTGATCGGCAATGGCTACGATCCCGCGCGCTTCCCGACCGTGCGACCGGCGCCCGACCGGCTGCGGCGGGGGCTTTTTTTTCACAACACCCTCACCCGTCAGAGCCCCGAGTGGCAGGTCGCCGAGGCCGCCTGCCAGCGCTGCGGGATCGAACTGGAAGCGGTCGGGTCCGGCTTCGGCAATCCGGTGCCCGATCCCGAGCGGGTGCTGCCCGGCTACGACCTGGTGTTTGCCTTCGGCAGGTCGGCCCTGGAGTCGATCGTCAGCGGTTGCGCGGTGGTCCTGATCGGGCTGCAACGCAGCGCCGGACTGGTGGGCATCGACGACCTCGACGCGTTGGAGCGCTCCAACTTCACCCGCGGCCGGCGCATCCTCGAGGTGACGCCCGAGGTCATCGGCGCCGACTTGCAGGCATGGCAACCGGAGCCGGCCGCGGCGCTCACCCATGCCCTGCGCGAGACCTGCACGGTGGAAGTCATGGTCGGGCTGCTTGAGGACGAATACCGCGGGTTGCTGGCCCGGCGCGGGGAACTGCTGGCTGCCGACCCGGCCGCGGAGGCGCGCGCCACCGCCCTGCACCTGCACCGCGCCTGGTGCCACCTGGCGGACTCGGCCACTGCCGCCGGATCGGCCGCCCGGGCCGCGCAACGGGCCACCGAACGCCGGGTCCTGGCGGAACAACAACTGGCCCACGCCCGGCAGCGGTTGAAAGTGGTTGAGAAGGTGCTGCAGCGGGGTTGGTTCAGACGACCGGCCCGACGCGCGGTGGAGCGCCATTGGCGCCAGCTGGAGCAGGCGCGGGCGGAGCGGGAACGGGCGCACGACGATGCGGAAGCGGACGCATGACGGTGACCCGGGGTCGGGGCACGGGTGGTTCGTTCCCCGCGCCCGCTTTCTCAACATCCTTCCCTCTGCCAACGAAACGTCGCGGATGGTCTCGTCCGCGGTGCCGGCGTGCAAAGCAAGGGCCGACCGGGGGGGCAACCGGGCCATCGACCGAGGCTCTCATCCAGCGCGAAACCTCCGCGCCAGCCAGCGCCGCAGCGCCGGGTAGTCGATCTTGGCATTGTGCCGGCGGTCGAGCGGCAGTCGCCGCAGCGACACCACCTGCTCGATCCCCGCCCACGGCATCTGTCCGGCCAGTTCCCGCAACTCGCCGCCGTCCGCCTTGCCCTGACAACATAACAAGCGCCGCCCCTCGTGCAGCACGAACGCGCACGGCCGGCCCAGCCGCAGCCTCGCGGCGGCCTCGACCGCGAACGGATACAACGTCCCGCCGCCCCGCCGGTCGGCCGCCGAACAGCGACCCAGCAGCCACAGCCGGCCTTCGCGGTCCAGGTAGCCGGCGTCGCCGGTGCGATGCCACACCTCGTCGCCGACGCGGATCTTGCCCTCGCGATCGCCGTGTCCATCCAGGTAACCGCGCACCACGTGGGCACCACTGACCACGATCTCGCCCGGCTCCATAGGTGGTCTTGTCAGGGCGTCGAACCCATCGGCTGGCAGCGGCCCCAGCGGCTCGCCGGTGCGATCGGCAATGATCGCCAGCCGGATGTCCGCCACCGGCCGCCCCACCGGCAGGCCGCCGCCGCCGGCGATGCGCTCCATCATCCCCGCATCCAGTTCACCGGCATCCAGATGGGCGATCGGTTCGGCCTCGGTCGAGCCATACACCACGACCAGCCTCGCCTCCGGCGACAGGGCCCGGCGCAGCCGCTCGATTGTGTCCGGAAACACCGGCGCGCCACCGGTGTCGATCCGCCGCCATCCCCGCATCAGCCCGGGGTCGGTGCCGAGCGCTGAAAAGAACGCCGGCGAGGCCGCGCAACGAGAGGGTGCCGGCACGGTCCGTTCGAACTGGCGCCGCAGCCGCCGCAGCGACGGCCGGCCGGGACGCCTGAGGTCGGTGTCGGCCAGCACCGAGGTCATGCCGGACGCCAGGTTGGCCAGGGCGAACACCGGCAGGGTCACCAGGTCCGCCTGGCCGGCCTGATGGTCGAGTGCGGACGCCAGAGCCCGATGTTGCGCCTGCAGAAACCCGTGGCTGCGGACCACCGCCTTGGGCAGTCCGGTGCTGCCGCTGGTGAACGTCACCAGCGCCGGATGACCGGCCTCAACCGGCTCGATGCCGGCATCGGCGGCTTCGTCAGGATCCCGGACGCGGTCGACAGCCGGCCAGCGGCGGCCGGTGCGCCACGGCAGCGGCCCGCTGCGGATCAGCAGCGGGATCCGGCGCAGCACCGGATGCCGCCAGCGCAGCAGGAACGCCGGGCCGCCGATGAACAGCGCGCGCGGCGGGAGGCGCGCGCAGGCATGCCTGACCAGCGCCGGCCCGGCCGCGAGGTCAATGAACACCGCCACCGCCCCGATCCGCATGCACGCCAGCAATCCCTCGTAAAGCGCCGGCGCAACGGGGTGAAGGAACAACACGTGGTCGCCACGCGCGATGCCCATGTCCCGGAGCATGGCGGCGCCGCGTGCCACCCGCCGGTCGAGTTCGCGGAATGTCAGGACCTGCGGTTGGCCGCCGCGCATCGCGCACAGCGCGGCGCGATCGGGATGCCCGTCCGCGCGCCGGCCCAGTGCCTCGACCAGGTTGGAGCTTGCGGGCTTCATGCGAGGTGGCGCGAGAACAGGGCGTAGCGGCGGAACACGCGCGGGTCAAAACGGCTGCCCAGCCGCAGCGAGGGATTGGCCTCGTGCTGCAGGGCGTGGATCGCCTCGGTGAAACCGATCCCACGGGCGCGCTGCTGCACCTGGTGCACCAGCAGGCTGCCCAGACCGCGCCAACCGCCCTCCGGCCGCACCGCCAGGGTCTTGACCACCAGCGCCGGCTCCCGGCTGGCGGCCCCGGCCTCCAGGTCCGGCAGGCCGAACACAAACCCCTGCAGCCGGCCCTCACATTCGGCCAACAGCACCAGTTCAGGCACCACCGCCGCGCGAACCAGGCTGTAGGCGGCGACAAATTCGTCCAGCGCCAGCGGCGTGTAGAGGTAATTGCCGGAGAACGCCACCAGGCTCAACTCATGAATCCGCGCCAGCTCGCCCTCGAAGTCGCCGGGGTCGAGACAGCGAACCCGCAGCCCGCGGCCGGCCAGTCGTCGTTCCAGCGCGGCAAAGTCGGGCGCCTCGCGGGTGAGATCGACCACCGCCGAGCTGTAACCCGCCAGCATCTTGAAACCTGCCCGGCGAAAACAATCCACCCACACCTCCGGGTTGCGCGGCTCCATCGCAAACGGGGGGCGTCCGTCCGACTCGATCACCAGACGGTGTGCGCGCCAGGTGTTGCCGTTCATCGGTCCGATCGCCACCTGCACGTCCTGTCGGGCCAGTCGCTCGCAGGCCTCCTCCAGCAACGCGACGCCGGCCTCACCGGCGGGGTCATCGGACCAGAAGTGCCCGATCAGACCGGGACGCCCGTCGGCCAGCGGCGGCACCCGTGCCGGGTTCCACCACAGCGAGGCGGTGGCATGGTCCGACTCCAGCCAGTCGTCGGCGCCGAGGGCCAGCGCCTCCGCGGCGGCCGGCCGCGGAGGCGGCGGTAGCGGCAGGGGGGCAGGACTCATGATCCTTCAAGTGCTTCACGAAGCCCTCGCTGTCAACGGCGCCA
>SKLO01000230.1 GCA_007123195.1 Verrucomicrobiales bacterium
GCGATCGCCCAAGCCTACGCCGGTCATCAGTTCGGCCATTTCACCATCCTTGGCGACGGTCGCGCGCTGCTGCTGGGAGAGCAACTGACGCCCGACGGCCGGCGCTTCGACGTCCAGCTGAAGGGCTCGGGGCGAACGCCGTTCTCGCGCGGCGGCGACGGTCGGGCGGCACTGGGGCCGATGCTGCGCGAATACGTCATCAGCGAGGCCATGCACGCGCTCGGAATTGCCACCACCCGCAGCCTGGCCGTGGTCGCCAGCGGTGAACCGGTTCGCCGCCAGACCTTGCTGCCGGGAGCGGTGCTGACCCGGGTGGCGGCCAGCCACATCCGCATTGGCACCTTTGAATGGGCGGCCGCGCAGCGCGACCGCCAGGCCCTCGAAGCACTGGTGCGGCACACATTGAACCGGCACTACCCCGAGGCGGACGATGACGCGGAGGAAGCGGCCAGGCCGCCGGCCCTGCGGTTGCTGGAACTCGCCACCGCACGGCTGGCGACGCTGGTGACCCGCTGGCAGATGGCAGGATTCATTCACGGCGTGATGAACACCGACAACATCGCGCTGTCGGGTGAAACGATCGACTATGGCCCGTGCGCGTTCATGGACGCCCACGATCCGGCGACGGTGTTCAGCTCGATCGACCAGCGCGGACGCTACGCCTACGGCAACCAGCCGCCGATCATGCAATGGAATCTGGCGCGACTGGCCGAGGCCCTGCTGCCATTGGTCGATCCCGACGAAACCCGCGCGATCGAGCTGGCCAAGGAGGTGCTGGCGGGATTTGCCGGCCGCTATGACAGTGATTGGCTGGACGGCATGCGGGCCAAACTGGGATTGGACGACGGCGGTGACGGGGACCGGCAGGACGACCGGGCCTTGATCGAGCGCTGGCTGGAACTGCTGACGAGGAGTGGTGCGGATTTCACCAACAGCTTCCGCCTGTTGAGTGAAGGCGGGACTCCCGGCGCGCTCGAGGATTCGGCGCAACGCAGCCGGCTGTTCGAGGCCTGGCCGGGCACGGAGGACCTGGCCGCCAACGATGCCTTGCCGGGGTGGCTGGGCGACTGGCGCAAGCGGCTTGAGGCCGGCGGCCGGCCGTGGCCCGCCACCGCAGGGGCGATGCGCCGGGCCAACCCGGCCGTAATCCCTCGCAACCACCGGGTCGAGCAGGCGCTGGCTGCGGCTGAACAAGGCGACGACATGGGGCCGATGGAACGGTTGCTGGAAGTCCTCGCCGACCCCTGGCAGGCATACCCGCAACACTCCGCCTACCGCCATCCACCCACGGCCGGGGAACGGGTGCTGGAAACCTTTTGTGGAACCTGACGGCAACCCGGGCGCGGCCATGACCGCGGGCGGCTGCCGGGCCGCCCGCCGAAAATCCGCACACAACCATCAGACGGACGGACTTCGCGCGGCGGTTCCAGCGCCAGCACCCCCTGTTCCCGGATCGAAGCCTAACGGCGCGACTTTGCCCTTTTTCCCCCGGCCTTGCGCGCGGACGGCGCCTTCGGTGCGCGCTTGAGCGGGTCGGCGGCGCCCTCGACGCCGTAGCGCTTGCGCACCTCGGCAATCTGGTCGCGCAGCAGGGCGGCGCGCTCGAACTCGAGCTTGGCGGCGGCGTCCTGCATCTCGGCCTCGAGTTCGCGCAACACCTCCAGCGCGTCGAAATCGCCGCCACCGCCGTCCCTGACCACCGCGCTGGTGAGTTCGCGGCCCTGCAGGGTCTGGTGCAGCGACTTCTGCACCGCGCGCACGACCGATCTGGGGGTGATGCCGTGGCGCTGGTTGTGCTCGAGCTGCCGGCGGCGGCGGTGCTCGCTGATCTTCAGCAGCGAGGCGATCGACCTGGTGATCTTGTCGGCGAACAGCAGCACCCGGCCCTCGACGTGGCGCGCCGCGCGGCCGGCGGTTTGGATCAGTGAGGTTTCGGAGCGCAGGTAGCCCTCCTTGTCGGCGTCGAGGATGCACACCAGCGACACCTCCGGCAGGTCAAGCCCCTCGCGCAGCAGGTTGATGCCGACCAGGATGTCGAACTCGCCGGCGCGCAGGCCGCGCAGGATCTCGACCCGCTCGACCGCGTCGATGTCACTGTGCAGGTAGCGCACCCGCAGGTCGAGCTGCTGCAGGTAGGTGGTGAGGTCCTCGGCGGTGCGCTTGGTGAGGGTGGTCACCAGCACGCGCTGGCCGGCCTTGATGCGTTCGCGGCAGGCGGCGATGGTCTCGTCGATCTGGCCTTTCAGCGGGCGCATCTCGATCACCGGATCGAGCAGTCCGGTGGGCCGGATGATCTGCTCGACGATGAGCGGCTTGCCTTCGCTGGCGACGTCGAAGTCATCAATCGGCTGGGCGGCGCCGGAAATGCGCGGCAGCAGCGCGGGCACGGTTTCATCCTGGCCGATGCGGTCGCGCAGGTGCGGGATGTAATCCTGGTTGCCGGCCACCGAGTTCTCGATCTCGAACCGGGCCGGGGTGGCACTGACGTAGAGCAGCTGGGGCACGATCTGCATGAACTCGGGAAACTTGAGCGGGCGGTTGTCGAGCGCGCTGGGCAGGCGGAAGCCGTAGTCGACCAGGGTGGTCTTGCGCGAGCGGTCGCCCTCGTACATGCCGCCGATCTGCGGCACGGTGGCGTGTGATTCGTCGAGGATGACGAGGAAATCCTCGGGAAAGAAGTCGAGCAGCGTGCCCGGGCGCGATCCCGGCGGGCGGTTGGTGAGGTGGCGGCTGTAGTTCTCGATGCCCTGACAAAACCCCATCTCGCGCATCATCTCGAGGTCGTATTCGGTGCGCATCTTGATGCGCTGGGCCTCGATCAGTTTGCCGTCCTTTTCCAGCTCGGCGACGCGTTGCTCCAGTTCGCCGCTGATGGCGCGCATGGCGCGCCGCATCTTGTCGGCCGGGGTGACGAACTGCTTGGCCGGGTAGAACATGTAATCGGTCAGCTCCATGGTGGGAGTGCCGGTGAGCGGGTCGATGACGGAGATGCGCTCGATCTCGTCGCCGAAGAACTCGACCCGGATGGCCTCGTCCTGCAGGTAGGCGGGGAACACCTCGACGACGTCGCCGCGGGCGCGGAACTTGCCGCGGCCGAAGGCGACGTCGTTGCGCTCGTAGAGGATGTCGACCACGCGCTGGAGGAACGCGTCGCGGTCCAGCACCTGGCCGACCTTGACCGGCAGCATCATGCCCTCGTAATCCTCGGGTGATCCGAGGCCGTAGATGCAGGACACGGAAGCGACGACGATGACGTCGCGCCGGGTCAGCAACGCGCCCATCGACGACAGCCGCATGCGCTCGATCTCGTCGTTGATCGACGAGTCTTTTTCAATGTAGGTGTCGGTGCGCGGGATGTAGGCCTCGGGCTGGTAGTAGTCGAAGTAACTGACAAAATACTCGACCGCGTTGTCGGGGAAAAAGGCCTTGAACTCGGAGTAGAGCTGGGCCGCCAGGGTCTTGTTGTGCGACATGATCAGGGTCGGGCGCCCGACCTGGGCGATCACGTTGGCCATGGTGAATGTCTTGCCGGACCCGGTGACGCCCAGCAGGGTCTGGTGGCGGTTGCCATGGCGGATTGACTTGACCAGCTTGGCGATCGCCGGCGCCTGGTCGCCGCGCGGGCCGTAGGGCGACACGAGATTGAACTCCATCCTTCACCATAACGCCTGTCCGGGCCCGGGGGAACGGCGGAACCGGGTCCGCTCCCGGGTGTGCCACGGCCTTTCGCCCGATGCCATGACAAGCTCGTCGCTTCGCGATGGTTGCGCAGGCGGGTGGCGGGGCGTCAGCTGACGGAGCGGCGACGTCCACGTCGCCGGGTGATCGGGCGGAGGATGGGGGGCGCTTCGCGCTCGGGGACGCTGGCGTTTCGCGCCCGCCGCGCCTTTGGCTCCGACGGGATGAACTCGCCGGGGGCGATCGACCTCGGGCCTCGCGGCGGCCCCGGGAGAGGGGCCGGCAGCCTCAGGTCTCGCCGAGGTGCGCGATGAGTCGGCGCACGCAGGCGGCGGCGAAGGCGGGGTCGTTGATGGTGCAGTCGAGTTCCTCGATCCCGACCTGCGGATCGAGGTTGGTGCGGATGGCGTCGAACAAGGCGAGGTCGGCCTCCGGGTCGTGGAACGGACCGCCTTCGGCGCTGATGACGCTGACGCCGCGCAGGGGCAGCAGCACGGTGACCGGGCCCTTGTAGGCATTGACCTTGGCGGCCAGGATGCGGCCGAGTTGGGCGCACTCGCCGGCATTGGTCCGCATCAGGGTGACCTGGGGGTTGTGGCGGTAAAACAGACGATCGCGGAACCGATCGGGCACGCTGTCGGGCTCGCCGAAGTTGACCATGTCCAGGCAGCCGGGCGCAACCACCGCGGGGATGCCGGCGTGACCCGCGGCCTCGAGCCGGGTTGGTCCGGCGCTCAGTACGCCGCCGCAAAGTTCGTCGGCCCACTCGGTGGTGGTGACGTCGAGCGCCCCGCGGATGAGGCCGGATTCGATCAGCGACTCCATCGTGCGACCGCCGCTGCCGGTGGCGTGGAACACCAGCACCTCGTAGCCGTCCCGCTCCAACGCCTGACGGGCGGCGTCGACGCAGTCGGTGGTGTTGCCGAACATCGACGCGGCGATCAGCGGTCGGGAGTCGCCGGGTTCCTCGGGCACGGCGGTTTCCACCATGCCGCA
>SKLO01000132.1 GCA_007123195.1 Verrucomicrobiales bacterium
CTCACCAGCAGGTAACGACCTCCCACCGCCGCGGCCTCCACTTCGGGCAGTGGCAGTTCCAGTTCGCGACCGGTGGTTTGCACGTCCCCGCCGTGGCCGCCGGCCAGCGCGTAGGGCAGTTCGAGCGACACCTCCAAGCGGGTGAAATCCAGCACGTCGCGCTGCAGGCTGACCTCATAGATGTCGGTGCCGGGCGCGGCGTCATCGTCATCGTCATCATCGGCGTCGGCCGGTTCCAGGCGCCGGACCTCGCGCACCAGCGGGCCGGTGATGGCGGCGGTTGGCAGGCCGGCCGGCAGGTGCAGGCGCACCGATTCCATGGCGCCGCGGCGCACGTCGAGCTGGACCAGGGCGCGCAGTTCGGCGAACCCGTCGCGGGCTTCGACCAGCTGCACCCAGCCGGCTTCCACCTGCGGTTCCAGCCCGCTGATGCGGGCGCCGAGATCGAATCCGTCCTCACCAAACTCCAACACGCGCTTGGTCTCCAGCGGGGCCACCACCATGATGTCGTCCCCGGCCGCGGCCTCGGTCGGCAGGTCGTCGACCGGGCCGCCGCCCGGTTCGGAGTCGATCAGCACCTCGGCGGCGGCGTGCGCCACCACCCTGACGAGGCCACCGGCCGACGGCCAGTCGCGCACCTCCAGCGGTTGCAGCCGCACGGTTCCGGGGTCGGTCACCGGTTGCGACAGGTAAACCATCACCGCGGTGGCGCCGCGGGTGCCCGGGTCGAAGCGCAGCAACAGGTCGTCGCCGACCCGCACCCATTCGGCCAGGCGCTCGCCCTGCACCTCCTGGACCACGGCCTCGGCCGGCAGCGGCAGGATCGCGGTGACGAGGTCGCGCGCGTCCTGACGGAATTGCAAAATGGCGATTGTCTCCAGCTGGTCGCGGCCGATTTGAAAGACGAACGAGGATTCCAGCTCGCGATCGAGCGGTTGCCAGCTCAGCTCGACCGCCAGTGGCGGCGCGGCGCCGTCGTTGACGAATGCGCCGACGGCGCGCCGGTCCGGTGTGGCGGGGTCGGCCGGCACCCGCCGCCAGCCGGGCGCGTCCTGCTGGCGCACCGAGCCCTGGACCGAGGCCGCGGTGGAGACGTCCAGCCGGCGCTCCGACCGCGCCGCGCCGATGCGGATGCGCGGTTCCGACAGTTCCACCGCGGTGCCGTCGGCCGGCAGCATGAGGGGTTCGCCGGGCTGGAGGCTGAAGTTCAGGCGGAACTCGTCGGCCACCGGCTCGGCCAGTTCGATGACAAACCGCCGCAGACCGTCTTGTTGGGGTTCCACGGTCCAGCCGCGCAGGTTTTCGATCCTGAATGAATGCACGTCCCAATCCGCGTCGAGGTCGATGGTGAACCGGTCCTGACGGCCGCCGGGGAACCGGTAGCTGACGCGGCCTTGGTAGTTGGTCTGGCGCGGGTCCACCGACAGGTGGCCGTGCAGTTCGGCGCTGGCGACCGGGCGCATGGCCGCCACCCGGGTCTCGGGCAGGCGCGTGAGCTTGAGCGACCCGGCGGCGCCGAGCGCGCCGGTCCAGCTGCGCCCGCCGTCGTCGAGCGCCTCCTCCAGCAGTGGCACGCCGTCATTGACCTCAAGTCCCGAGGCCCAGCCGGCACCGGCGCGGATTGACAGGCCCGCGCTGTGGGCTGCCGGAAGGGGTTGTGTCAGGGTCTGCCAGCCGCGTTCCGGGGCGGTCTCGAGGGAGAACTCGATGGTGTGCACGCCCTCGTGTTCGAGCAGGACGTGGCCGTCACGCAGCCGGGCCGGCCGGCCGTTGATCGTCAGGCTGGTCAGGGGCAGTTCGCCCAGCTTCAGCGGCCAGCGGGTCCATGGTTCGGTGGCTGCGACCTGCAGCTGGCCGTGGAACCTCACGCGTTGGTCGTCCAGCTCCACCTCGTAGCGGGCCAGCGCCGCGGTGCCGATGCCGTGCGGCAACGCGGTCGCGGCGGTCGCCTCGTCGCTGGCGGGATCGGCGGCGGGATCGGCGGCGGGATCGCCGGCGGCGTTCCACAACCGTTCAAAGGTGGCGCGATCCAGATAGACCGGCCGCTGCGGCTGCTGGTCGACCGGCAGCGAGGGGTCGAAGGGCACCACCACCCTGACAGGCTCGCCGGTGGCTTTGGCAGGGTCGCCGGGTTGGTCCGCGGAGGCGGGGTCCGGCAGGGTGGCGAGCACGGCCGCGGCGATCGCTGCGGTGGCGCCCGCGCCCGGGGCTGCGCCCGGGGAATCGGCGCGCGGTCGGGGGATCCCGGTCAGCCAGCCGGTGGTGCGCCGGAGCAGGGCCAGGGCGAGCGTGACGGTCATCGCCGCCAGCCAGCCGAGCAGCATGGCGTTGAACAACGGCCACAGTGACTCGGGCAGGATCAGTTGGGGCAGGAAAGCGATCACGATCAGCCCCGGCACGCCGCGCGCCAGTGGTCGCGTGCTGGCAAAGCGCCAGAAGAAGGCGGCGCCCAGCGCCAGCATGATCCAGGCGAAACGAAGCTGGCTCTCCCACGAGCGGGCGTTGAAGCTGAGGGTGGCCGGGGCCTCGTGACCGCTGAAGCGGAACACGCGGCCGCTGGTCGGCAGTTCCAGCGCCAGGGTCTCGATGCCACTGCGGTCGACCGCCAGTCCCGGGGGTGCCGCTGCCTGCGGTGGCGGTGCCCCGGTGACGACGGGTTCGGCCGGTGGGGCGGTTTCGGCGTCGTCCGCCGGGGCGGGCGTCGCTTCGGTGCGGGCGGGAGCGGAGAAGGGGTCATCCGGCGATGGGGCTGAGGGAGGGGACGGCGGGCCGGTTGGCACGGGCTGGGCGAGGATGCGTTCCACCAGCGAGTGTTGTTGGGCGGTGTTGGTCACGATCAGGCTGCCGGAGGAGGCGTCGTAGCGTGCTGAGGCGTTGGTGGAAAACGTCACCCCCTGGGCGGCGAACCAGTCGGTCACCCTGGCGTTGGTGATTTCCGACTGATCCAGCAGGCGGCCGTGGCCTTCGGACAGCCAGGCGCGGAGATGGGCCGGTGCCACCTGGTAGACGCGTTGCTCCACCCTTTGCTCGACCGCTGGCAGGCGACGGGAGTCTTCGCGTTGTTCGAACGCCACCTCATCAACGGCGTCAACGGCCGCTTCCATGAGGTAATCGGCGTCCATCGCCATCTCGCTGACCGGCATCGCGACGCCGGTCGTGAAACTGGCCCTGGCTCTGGTCCTCACCAACGGGCTCAGCAGGTCGGTGCCGGCGGCGCTCAGGCGCGCGGCCAGGCCGGGGCGGCGGGTGTCGAATTGCGGCCTGAGGTTGCTGTCGAAGCCGCTGTAGCTGTAGCCGTCGGGCGCGTGCACGGTCCATTGGCTGGCCAGCAGCGGCGCCATCGCCGGCAGCGCCGGCGGGGTCAGCTGCCAGCGACCGGCGCGTCCCCGGGGTCGATCTTGTTCCCATGCCAGCCTGATTTGACAGTCGATCAGGCCCTCGCGTGCCGGCGGCAGTTCGACCCTGACAATGCCGTCGGGGCCAGCCACCGGGCGGGCTGGCCGGCCGTCGACCAGCAGCGTCAGCAGCCTTGAGCCCTGACCGATGCCGAATTCGGTGAACTGCTCGCCCGAGGCCAGCAGGCGCACGCCCAGCTGGTGGCGCACGGGCTCGTCGGTGCCGATGACGGTGACCAGATCGAGGTCGCGCAGCACCACGGTGGCGAGTGGTTGGCCGACGTGGCGCACGCCGGTGAGGCGGAGTCGCCATTGGTCGCCCCGGTAGCGGTAGGCCGCGACCGGGCGGTGGCGCGCCTCGTAGCCGGGGAGTCGCGGCGCCGCCAGGGCGTCGAGCGGATCCAGTCCGGCCGGTTCGAACCGCAGTTCGGTGTCGGTGTTGGCCTCCACCACCACGTGGCCGGCCAGCCGCCGCGCCGACGGCACGCGCATCGTGGGAAGCTGGTTGGCGAACCGCGCCTGCACTTCGACGCCGTCGCCCTGTTCCAGTTCCGGATGGGCCAGGCTCATCTGCCAGCGCAGCAGTTGCACGCCCTCGATGTCCTCACGAAACACCAAGGTCCAGGTGCCGGTGGCGGGATCGAGCCGGTCCTCGCTGATCTGCGGCGCGCGCCAGCGCAGCGCGGGCGCCACCTCCGGGGCCATCTCCACCTGCAGGGTCTTGAGGCCCGAGTGGCGGATGTCGAGCCGCAGGCCGCCCTCGATTTCCAGACTGCCGGCCAGCGGCAGCGCGTGCTGCATGACCTGCGCGGTCACCTCCGGCGCGCGCCTGGACACCGCCAGTTCAAGCCGGTAGTCGTCGAGCCGGAACCAGGCTACCCGGCCAGCCGCGGGCGAGGTGGCGGCGTCGCGTTTTTCCAATCCGTCCTCGACCGCCGTCAGCACATCGAATGAATCGTCGAAATCGACCGCCACATAGCCGGCCAGGCGGTCGACCCCGGCCACTGCGGCGCTGGTGAAACCGAGCGCCACCGGATCCTGACCAAGCTCGAACCAGCCGTCCGGCTGGCGCCGGCTCTCGATGGTGACGCTCTGGGTGGTGCCGGCGATCACGCCGGGAGACCAGTGGATGGTCAACTGCGATCCGTCGCTGCGCCAGTCGGGCTCGCTGCCGTCGTCCAGCGTCACCACCGTCACCTGCTCGTCGTCGGGCAGTGTCAGGGTGGTGACGAACACATCGCCCTCGATCGGGCGCAGCAGCAGCC
>SKLO01000494.1 GCA_007123195.1 Verrucomicrobiales bacterium
ACAGGGCCCGGCCCGGTTCGGGGACCAGCAGCTCGTCGCTGTCGGCACCGGCGGCCGGTGTGTCGAAAAACGGGTTGGGCTGGTCCCCAACCTGCGGGGTGCCCTTGGCATCCAACGTCCAGGTGAAGGCCAGCCTCGTCTCGTCCGTGGTGCCGCCGGGTATGCCCTGGTCTTCGGGCAGGACGATAAAATACACCAGTTCGGAAATGTCGGCATTGTTGCCGTCGCCGTCGTCCGAGGTGATCAGCAGCCGCAGTTGCTCCCCGGTCTCCGGGTTGTCCTCGATCGTGGCGAAGCTCAGCCAGGCGAATTGGTTGGCAATCGATTCCAGCAGCAGCGGCGGGGGTTCCGTGCCCAGCGGGAGGCCGACGTTGTTGAAGTTTCCGCCCCGGTCGAACAGGTGGTTCGGATTGACCCCCGACGGGCTGCCTTCCAGCGAGTAGCCGATGTGGAACATGGTGCCCTGCGGCAGCAGGCTGTTGACCTCGCGGATCGAGTGCCGCACTTCCCTGAGCGAGGTTTCAAACGACAGTCCGAAAAAGAACATCTCACCGGGGGCGATGTCGACGCCCTCGCCGATCTGCATGGCGAGAAAATCGCCATCGCTGTGGCCGTCGACCACGCTGGTCCAGGGGGAGTTCTGGTCGTTGGTCGTCCACCATCTGGTTCCCGGCAGGGAGCTGGCGGGCCTGAAGTCGATATTGGGGTCGGAGCGCAGGGTGAACAGGGAGCCGTCGGGAACCCGGATTCCGGATACATCCCCGTGGCCCTTGAACTGCTGGTTCGCCACGGCGGCGGCGGGAGCGAGGACCAAGGCGGCGAATACCAAGGTGAAACAGGCCAGCCGGAGCGGGCTGACGAGACGGGCGGGGCGGGGGGAGCGAATGAACGGAATAACGGCGGGGATCAGCTTTATTCTAACCATGTGACAAGCGGGAACGGTGGGGTCGGGGACCTTTGGTTCGTGCGGGTTTCCAACCTAGGGAGGGTCGCGGGGACGGCAAGCGGGAGATTGGAAAAATGGCGGGTTTCTGCCGTGAAGCGGGCCGGAAAGGGCTCATCGTATTTATAAGACAAAGCAGGAAATTTGTGAGACGCGGCGGTCGCGATCCGATTGCCCCGCTGCCGGGTTCGCCGAAAAGTCCCCCGGTGCGCTTGCCGCACTGGAGACAGAGGTCAGCCAGCCAGCCGCACTTCCCCAAAAAACCTGTTCCCCGGCCGGCTTGTCCCGCCGGAGACCAAGGTCCGCCGCCGCACACCCGGCCGCCTCACCTTCGCTCCGGTGGGACAAGCCCACCGGGGGCGTGAGGGGGGAGATTGGGGATGGAGGCTGGCCGTGGACCTGGCGCTCCGGTGCGACAAGCGCACCGGGGGCGCTTTAGGGTTGGGGTCCGCAGGCCCCCGGGCGTGCCTTCCGGCCGGCCGATCAAGATCAGGGGAGGCGAGCGCGTTGGGCGTCCGGCCCGGGCGGGTCATCGCCCGGGCCCAGCCATGCGATCTCCTCTGGAGTCAGAAGGACGGCGCGGGCACCCGGTCGCCTCTCCAGCGGCCGGGTCACCAGGGTGTCCTGTCCGAGGCGGGTCTTGAGTCTGAGATAGAACGGCAGGTAGCGGGAGGGCAGATCGTTCGGTGCCACCTGCGGCAGCCAGGCCCGTGCGATTTGGTGGTCGCCGGATTGGAAGGCGGCCATGGCGCCGACGAACCTTGCCTCGGACGGGTTGGGCGCACCCGCGCCCGGGCCATCGAGCCACTGGTTGGCCGCGGACAAAATGGTGCCGGCCTCGGTGGTTCCTGCGCCGCCCCGCATTAGTTCGAACCACAGCCACAGTCCGTGCCATGGCCCGGGGTTCCCGGTCAACTGGCGGAGTTGGTTGAGGATGTAGCGGACGTCCGCACTCTGGCCGGATTGGAACGCCTGATCAAGCAGCATGGTCAGAGCGCGCTCGCGGGTGACCGGCGCCTCGGTCGCCAGCAGTAGCAACTCGCGTCCGGTGGTGGTAAAGTCGGTGGCGTATGCGGTCCGCGCCACGTCGAAAACCCAGCCCGGTTCCAGCTCACGAATCTGCCGGCCGGTCCGCATCAGCAGGCCCTGCAGCACACCGGACACCTCGGGCCCGCCTTCGGTGGCGGCCTGGCGGACCTGCCACAGCAGGGCCAGCCCTTCGGGCCAGCGGGAATCCCCGGCGCTGAGTTCGGCCGCTAGATCCTCCTCCAGATCCAGCTGCTTCATGGCGCTGGTGTAGAGATCAAGGGTGAGGGGTGTCAGTGGCACCTCGGCCCCCGGCTGCAGCAGCTGGACCACCTGCTCCCAAGCGTCTCTTCGCCACAACCACTCGGCCACGAACAGCCGATCAATCGGCTCCAGATCCGCCGCCGCCTCGACGATGGCGTCCATCACCTCCTGCCCCGACTCCTGGTCCGCGAGTGCCCAATCCAGGGCGTGCACGGTCCATTGTTCTGCGGTTCCGGGCGCGGCATCCTGTTCGAACCGCTGCCTCAGCCACAAGGCCAGCTGCCTGGACGTCGCCTGCACGGAATCGTCGTCCGGGGTCGCTGATGCCGAGCCTTCTGCTGCGGCGACACCGGTGCGCGCCAATGCCTCCCGCGGCAGCTGTTCCGCCAGTCCTGCCTCCAGCAGCCGCAGCAGCTCGGCCCTTGCCAGGGCGGCGACGCGGTCGTTGCCGGTGGCGATGTCGACCAAGATGACACCCCACGGAGGGGAATCGGCGGTCGCTTCCAGACCGGGAGCGGTGGGCTCGGCAGTCGCTGCCAGCTCGCGCAGGGCGATCACCTTCAGCAGCTGCTCTTCAGCGGTGGCGGGCCGGTCCGTGGCCAGCTGATCGAGCCGCTCGATCGCGCGGTCAAGGCGGCGGGCCACGCTCCACTGCAGCAGCTTCCAGTGCTCGCCAAAGTCGTCAGCCATCTTCTGCCGATCCTCGTCCGAGTCGGCCAGCCGTGATTGAAGCCGACGAACCCAATGTTCCGCGCGGACCCGGTCGCCGGTGAGCAGGAACACCTCAAGGGTGCGGATCTCATCCTCCAGATCCGCCTGCGGCGCGCCGATCTGGTCCCACTCGCGCACCCATTGGAACAGCCGCGGGTTCGCCAGCTCCAGGCTGAGTTGGGTGCCGTCGATCAGGTTCCGGCGGTGGTCCTGAGCGGTGGTGGTGACCACCCCGGTGACCACTCCGGCGAGCCCCGGTTCTGCAGCGGATTCGACTCCGGCGGATTCGTCTTGCTGGTCGGTGTCGTCAACGGGCCCAGCTGAATCGGGCTCCTGATCGGGCGCGGGTGTCGCAGGCACGGCGGCCGCTGAGGCATCAGGGGTGTCCGGCACCGGGGCCGGCTGTGGCTGTTTGGCGGCAAAATGCCAGACTGCAACGCCGGCACCCGCCAGGGCGATCAGGCCGAGAGCCGCACTGAGCCTGCGTCGGCGGCGCTGCCAGCGGGGGTCAAGCTCTTCGGCTTGGGTAGTGGCGCGGAAAAGGCCCATCGATCAATCCTGCCGCGATTGCGGCCACGGTGGCACTGTGTCATTCCCGAGTGCGATCTGCTGTCGTGCCGCCGCCTGCGGCGGGTCGACGATGCGTCAGCGTCGGGGCCGCGAGCGTCGCAGCAGCAGGCCGACGAACGCCAGCGTGAGCAGCACTGCCCGCCCCGGCTCCGGCACCACCTCGTTGAGGATATTGCCGTAGTTCGGGTTTTCATCGCCGAACTCATCGTCGAACACATTGCCACCGCGGGCATCAACCGTCCATGTGAAGGTCAGACCCTGGGTCGCTCGAGCCCCGTCTGGGTCGCTGCCGGTAGGAATGGTGCCGACAAAATCATCGGGGATCACCACGTAGTAGAGAATCTCCGTCGCGGCGAGTTCCTGGCCGCTTACTTCATCGAGGTCGATGCGAACCACGGTTTGATTGTCGGAGCCGGTCTTCACATATTCCAACCATGAGTAGGCTGCCAGCACCTCGGCCGGATCCAGCCCAGCCGGAACCGTGGTGGCGAATTTGGCAAGGTCGGGAGCATTCAAACCGACCTGGTTCGCGTTGGAGCTTCCATCTTCGTAGGCGAAAGTGACTCCGTTCGGAAGTCCATTGAGGGAGTAGCCGATGTAAATCTGGCTGCCAGTTGGAAGGCTTCGGCTGACTTCTCGGAAGTCATTCCGCGAGCCTTGAATGGCCCGATCGTAGGAATACCCAAACCAGAAACTGTCACCGGCTTCCAACTGGTCAGTGAATTGCACGGCCGGGTGATCGTCGGCCTCGTTTGCGTTCTGCCACCTGTTGGTCGGCCAGGGGTCGGTGTTGCTGCTGGATGTCCACCAGAGCGTGCCCGGCAGGGAACTGTCGGCGATCATGCGCGGCTGGTAGGTGGAGTCGTCGGGGAGGTTGTAAGTCTCATTCCAAATGTATTCGGCACCGTTGCCAACCCGCACGGCGGTGGCCGGGTTGTTGGGATCACTGAAACCAAAGACTTCTTCTTTGGCGCTGGCGGCGGCGGGGGCCATTACCAGAAGGGTGGCGCTGAGCCAGACCAGGGTGGTTTGAACGCGGGACATACGGATCATTGAATTCAGTTTTGAGAGGGTCAATCTCCAGCGGTTGGAAGAGTTGATGCAGGTCATTGTCATTCTGAGGGGATGGACGAGGTGACGGAGAG
>SKLO01000620.1 GCA_007123195.1 Verrucomicrobiales bacterium
CGGCGTCGTCGTCGTCGCGCTGGCAGGTGAACAGCAGGCCGAGCGCGACCGCGATGCCGATCGCCAGGGCGATGACCAGCGACACGGTGCTGAGGCCGGCCGGGGGACGTGGGTGCGGACGTGGTTTCATGGCGTTGGAACGATGGGGCGGGTTGGAATGAGCAGCGGGCTTTCGCGGCAGCCGACCGCGATGCCTGGTTGGTAGGGATACGCGCGCTGGCGCGGGGGTTCATGGGGAAAAACCAGACCGGCGGCTTCGGGGTGGCAACGGGGTCGACGGCGCCGACTTGGGGCTGACCGGGTTATTGGTCGTGTTGGTCGGGGGTGGGCATCGCGCCGGGGTCGGGAGTGGGGAGGGCGCCAGGTTCCGCCAGCAAGGCGCGGAGCAGTTCGAAGGGCGACCACCATTCATCGGCGGGGCGGCCGCTGAAACGCATCAAGGGTTCACGCCACGGGCCGCCGAGTTCCACCTGCATGACCTGCCACAGGGTGGGTTCGAGCCTGGCCCAGGGCACGCCGCCGAGCACGTTCAGGGTCATGTCCCGCAGCTCGGGGGTGGCGTAGAGCCGGATCGCGCCTTGCAAGCGTCCGTCGGGCGTGATGGCGAAGCGGCTGCGGCCAATGCCGTCGGCCGACTTGACAAACAGATCGTCGACCAGCAGCGCGCGCCCGCCAAGGCGCAGGTGGAGTCCGAGGCTGTGCAGATCGAGCCGGTCGAGCCGGCCGTCGGGGCTGCCGCCGAGGCGGCGGCGCAGGTGGTCGCCGGTGCGCACACCGAGATTTTCCATGCGCCAGTTCATCGCCGCCTGGACGGTCGATGGATGGGCGGCGAGACCGAAGGCAACGGCCTGGCCGTTGATCCAGGTCGGGCGCGGCTCGACCCAGCCGGGCAACTGGTCGAACAACTCGGTGAGCTGCAGTTCGCGGGCGCCGATTTCGAGCACGAATGGCGTGCCGGGCTGGCCGACCGCGCTTTGCAACCGCCACTTCAAGCCCTCGACGCCGGGTCGGTGACCGGTCAGTTCAAGCGTTGGCCCCGGCAGCAGGGCGACCTCGGCCTGCAGGTTGGTGGTGGTCAGGCCGCCCGGCCACTCGACCAGGCCCACGGTCATGCGACCCTCGCCGTGGCCGCGATCGCCACCGAAGTCGAGACTGAGCGCCACGTTGCCGACCCGCAGCAGCTGCTGCTCCACCCCACCGGGCGTGACCACCCTCAGGGCGCCGCCGGAGAGGACCAGTTCGCCAACCTCCAATTCGCGCCGGCCGCCGCCCAGCAGCCAGCGCAGCCTTTCGCGGGGGGCCGCCGGGACCGCGTCCGGTGGGGTCACCGCCGGGTCGCGGTCGCCGGCTTCGGTGGCTTGCGGCGATTGGGAACGATCGGAATCCCCGCCGGTCTGCGGCGGCTGCGGGGCAAGCGGATCGGGAAATGCCGGCCACTCGGGCAGCTCCGTGCCGGCAACATCACCGGGATCGCCGGGCAGGGCTTCGCGGCGGTCGAGCGACTGGCGCCCGACCAGTTCAAAATCGCTCAGCTCGATGCGGTCGATTTGCCAGGTGGCCGTGGGCAGGCTGCGCCAGCGCGGCGACACCTGCAGGTGACGACACCAGAGGTAGGCGGCGTGATCGTGGTCATGGCCGAAGCGGACACCGTGGAGCCGGAGGCCCGACCAAGGCCAAAGGCTGGCGCGGTCGACGGTCATGGGCACGCCGAGATGACCGCCCACCGAGTTGGCCAGGTGTTGTCGGGGCCAGGGCAGCAGCAGGATCAGATTGGCCAGCGGCAGGGCGAGCAACAGCAGCAAACCGACGGCCATCAGCAGCAGCCGCGTTCGACGCCGACGCGGGGGCGGTGGCGGGGATGGAACGGCGGTCGCTGGCTCGGTCACGGGGAACAGGGACTGGCGGTGTTGCGGGTCGGCGTCGGGCCGAAGTGCACCTGCGCGGCGGATGTCACGGCGTCAGGCGGGGCGACCGCGGTGGAGTGGCGGCCGGCGCTCCGCGAGGGACGACGGACGCGCGGCGCACGGCCGCGGTTCAGGAGCGCCTACCGCCCTTGCGCTCGGCCAGCATCTCGCTGGCCCGCTCCAGGGTCCGGCGCTCCTCGGCGCTGAGGCTGGCCATGCCCTCGCGATGAATTTTTTCCAGAATGGCATCGACGTCGGCCTTGTGGCGCCGCCGCTCGTCGTCCACTTCAGCGTCGACCACCTTGCTGGCACCGAAGCGCTTGCGCCAGCGGTCGCGCACGACCTTGTCCGAGCGCCGCTCGCGTTCGTGGCGCATGCGCAGGAAGTCCTCCGGCTGCATCTTGCCGTCGCCGAACCCGCTCCAGCGAACCCAGGCGAAACCGAACAGGGCGCCGCCGAGGTGGACGGTGTGGGCGATGCGCCCCGGTTCAGTCAAGCCTGTCAACGACAGCAACATGAACAGGGCACTGATGCCCACCACGAACGCGGCCACGTGCCAGGCCTTGAAGCCGATGGGAATGAAAAACAGCTGGACCCGGACATTCGGCAGCATGGTGGCCAGGGCGACAAAGACGGCGAACACCGCGCCGCTGGCGCCGACCACGGGCACGCTCGGCCCGAACAGGAACTCACTGGTCAGGTGCAGCGCCGCCCCGGCCAGGGCGCCGCCAGTGTAGATCCACAGAAATGCCTGCGAGCCGAGCAGTTGTTCGACGGTGCGGCCGATGAAAAAGAGCACCAGCATGTTCATCGCCAGGTGCAACAGGTCGGCGTGAACGAAGGCGTAGGTGATCAGGGTCCACAACTGGCCGTCGCGCAGCCGCTCAAGGCTCATCGCTCCGAAGGTCTGGGGCAGAAGGCCGAAAACCGCCTGCAGCAGGAACACCGCGACATTGGCCACGATCAATCCCTTGATCAACCCGTCGCGTGCCCAGAACGAATGGCCGCCCTGGTCATCGCGCATGTAGTCGCGGTCGCTCAATCCCATCGATGATTCTCCTGCTGTTGATTACGCCGGTGCGATCTCCCCGGTCCGCCCCGGATTCAGATCGACATGTTCAAAGCGGCGCTGTTCGGTGTCGAACCAGCCGAAAGTCGGCCGCCCGAACCGGCCCATAACTTCGCCCGGATTGGCCCAGAGACAATGGCCGATGCAGTGCTGGTAGATCCGGTGGTCGTGGCCGCTGAAGACGGCGTCGTAGGCGCCGCTCTCGGCCAGCCGCCGGGCGATCTCGGGATAGTGGTTGAGCGCCACCCGGCAGCCGTCCAGTTCCAGCTCGGCGAGCTGGCCGTGCAGGGTCACATGCGGATGTCCGGCGGCGACCCTGGACAGCAGGAACGGATCGCCGTCGTTGTTGCCGAACACCGCGTGGATCGGGCCCTCAAAGCCCCCGGCCATGGCCGCCAGCGAGAACGGCGCACAGAAGTCGCCGCAGAACAGCAACGCCCCGGCACCGCCCGCGCGCACCTGATCCAGCGCCAGCTCGAGGTGATCGAGCCGGTCGTGACTGTCGCTCATCACTGCCAATCGCATCAGGATCGCACCCTGGCCCCGGTTGGCGCGGCTTGCAATGCCAACGAAGCGTCCCATTCAGTGAGCAGCAGACCGGGTGCCGCGGGCCATGGTTCGGTTTCCATCAAACCGGCGGTGTCGACGTTTGACACCGGGTGCAAACCGGTTGAACAAAAGCCCGCTTGGGAGCCTCTTATAGTTTCACCATGAATTTTCTCGCACCTCGCACGTCCCTCAAACCCGGTCAACCGCTGCCTTGGTCCAGGTCCGCGCCGGTGTGGTTGACCGTCTTCGCGGTGCTCGCGTTGGCAACAAGTCCGCTGACCGCGGATGACACTCCGTCCCATCCGGCGGCGGCGGTGGTGACCAACTACCTGATGGCGGTGGTTGGCCAGGACTGGAAGGACGCCTCCGAGCACGTCGCGCTCGACGCCCTGCAACGCCGACAGGCCCAGTTTGTCGAAGCCGTGCAAACCTCGCCAACCATCGATATCGAGCGCGCCCGGCTCGAGGGGCTCGGCGTGCGCGACTTGGAGGAACTGCGGCGCATGAGTCCGCGCGAGTTCTACGAGCGCGAGCGCGACGCGATGCACCGGCCGCTGAACGTCACGCCGGCAACCCTGGAACGAAAGAAAGCCACCTTGAAGGTCAGCTTCATCGCCGTGGTCGAGGAATCCGATGAGATCGCCCACGCACTGGTGCGCACCAGCCAGGAGACACTGGACACAGTGATCGAGGAGATGCTGGTGCTGACCCTGGAGAAGCAGCCCGACAACGCCTGGAGGGTGGTGCCGGACGCCCAACGGCCGCTGATTTCGCCGCTGTCCGGGGACGAGTGAGCCACCCGCTGGCTGGGGCTGCACACGGGGCCGCTCTGGTTGGACCTGCCGAAGCTTCTTGGTCCGGCACCCGGCGACCCATGTCGCCACCGGAATACAGGTGTGGATCGCTCCACGCAGCGACCACGCCCGTGAATCGTGCGCCCGCCAGGCCCGCGGCTGACGATGCGCTCCCCGCGTCGCCAACGACCTGCCGATCAACCGCCCTCGCCGCCCGGGCCATTGACGAACTCCAGCACCTTCGAGTCGTCGTCCCCGGCCGCCCAGACCACACGCAGGAAGTCGGCCGGATGCAGATCGTGCCGGCTGAGGAACAAGCGGTCACCGCCGCAGCCATA
>SKLO01000493.1 GCA_007123195.1 Verrucomicrobiales bacterium
CCGCCGCCGCCGTCGAAGCCGATGGGACGACCGAACTCGCTGTTGATGACGATCAGGGTGTCGTCGAGCAGGTTGTGCTGTTTCAGGTCGGCGATGAAGGTGCTGAGCGCCTGGTCGAGGTCCTGGATCAGCAGGTGCTGCTTGAGCTGGCCCTCGTTGTGGGTGTCCCAGCCGGTGCCGTTGGTGAAGTTCAAATTGTGGCCGATCTCCTGGAAGCGCACGCCGCGCTGGATCAGCCGGCGCGCCAGCAGCATGCGCTGGCCGAACACGCTGCCGTAATCCTGGCGCAGCGAGTCGGACTCCTCGTCGAGTTGGAACGCCTCGATGAACTCGTCGCCGGACAGGCGCGCGGATTGTTCGATCGCCTCGGCGTAGCCGCGGATGGAGGCGTCGCCGGGGTGGCGCTGGTCGCTGCTGTCCTTCATCACGCTCAGCAGTTCCTCGCGGCGCGACATCTGCGAGTCACTGATGTGCTGCGGCCGCGAAAGTCCGACCGGCCCTGACTCGTGGTCGGTGAAGTAAACGTAGCCGGCGGCGGGTCCGAGGAAGCCGGGACCGCGCGAGGGGCTGGGGTAGCCCATCAGCACGTAGGGTGGCACGGCGTCGTTCAAGGCGCCCAGTTCATGGGCGAGGATCGAGCCGATCGAAGGGTAGACCACGGTGCCGGAGGTGGGGCGGCCGGTGTGCATGCGGTTGGTGGCGGCGGCGTGCTCGTCGATGACGTCGTGATGCACGGTGCGCACGGCGGTGACGTGCTCCATCAGCCGCGCCAGCCGGGGCAGGTGCTCGCAGACCTGGACGCCGGGCACCGAGGTGTCGATGCCGGGGTAGGCGCTGCCGGGCTCGCGTTTGGCCGGGTCGCCGAGACGCTTGATGTCGAACGTGTCGGTCTGCGCCATGCCGCCGTTGAGCCACAGCATGATGCAATTGGTCGCCTTGCCCACGGGCACGGTGGGCGTCGAGTGGGCGCGGGCGACGCCGGGCAGCAGCTGCGAGCCGGCAAAGCCGGCCGCGGCGGCGCCGGCGGCGGTGTGGAGGAACTGGCGTCGTTTCATGTGATTGTCAGGGTCTGGCGGGGTGGGACAGTCTGGTGGTCGTTTGGTGAGTTTAAGGCTGCCGGCAAGGCCGGGCGGCGCCGGGCTCGGCGTCAGGGAACGAAGATGGCCTCGGGTGAGTTGATCAGCGACCAGATGCCGTCCTCGAACCGCTCGCGCCAGTCGTTGCGCAGGCGCGGGGTGACGGGGTCGCCGGCGCGGGTGCGCTGCTCGCGTTCCTCGGTGATGGTGTTGGCCTCGGGGCTCAGGTGGTTGGCCCAGCTGACTCCGGGCAGTCGCTCCCACTGCGGCACGGGCTGGCGCTCGCCGGCGGGCACCACGCGGTCGTCGAATCCGGGTTCCAGCAGGCGCACGAACCATTCGCGCTCGGTCGATACCGGCGGACGGCTGAGCAGGCGCAGGAAGAGCTCCTCGATCATGTCGTCGAGTGACTTTTCGGCCACGGCAAGTTCCACCAGCTCGAGGTCGTCGGTCAGGCGGGTGAGCCACATGCCGAACACGCCGTTGGCGAGGATGCCGGGCTGCAGCAGGTTGGGTTCGTGGTTGCGGTAGGTGAGGGCCTCGGCCCGGGCCGGGCGCCAGCCCATCACTTCCATGATGTCGATCACCGCCTGCACGCGCGGCAGTGCCAGCGAGGGGCGGTCGCGCTCATTGCTGAGGGCGTTGAATTCCCAGGCCCGGCGCGGAACGCCGAGGGTGCGGCCCTGGTCCTTGCCACCGCGGGTGTCGGGATTGAAGCTGAGTTCCTCGACGTCCAGGTGGAGTCCCACGGCCTTGGCGTAGCCGTCGACCACCTGTTCGGCGGTGAGCCGACGGCGGTCGGGCGCGGCGAACAGGCGCCGGGCCGGGTCGCGCGGTGGGTTGGCGCCGGGTTCGGCGGCGGCGACTCGCTGGTAGGCGTGCGACTGCATCACCAGGCGGGTGACGTGCTTGAGATCGTAGCCGTTGGCCACGAACTCGCGCGCCAGCCATTCGAGCAGTTCTGGATGGGACGGCGGATTGCCTTCCCAGTCGTCCACCGGCTCGACGATGCCGGTGCCCATCAGCCGCTGCCAGACCCGGTTCACCACCACTCTGGCGAAGCGCTCGTTGTGCGGGCTGGTGATGATGGCGGCCAGCTCCTCGCGGGAGCCGTTGCGGCCGTTGAGCGAGACTCCGGAGGCGTCGAAACTTTCCAGGTAGTCCTCGAACGGCCACGCCGGGCCGACGGTGTCGCCGGTCTTGAGCGTGAGATTGATCAGGGTGCTGCTGCGGTTGACGAAAAATCCGGCCGGCACGCTGGACGAGGCCGGGATGCGGATCGGTCGCTGCTCCAGCATGGCCGCCATTTGGAACAGATCCTCCTGGGTGGTGTCATGGTAGGGTGAGTCGTGGCAGCGGGCGCACTTCATCTCGGTGCCGAGAAAGGCGGTCGAGAGCACCAGGGCCTTTTCGGCCATCGGCACGTCGTTTTCGGCCGCCATGCCGAACCCGGCCGGGCCGCCGTCGTGCACGCTGCCTTCCATGCGGATCAGTTCGGTGACGAACCAATCGACCGGCAGGTCGTCGCGCAGCGAGTCGTGGATCCACCAACGGAACGGACCGGTGTTGTTCAGCGAAGGCTTCAGAAAGCTCGGATTCTCTGCCAGCACGTCCTGCCAGTAGGAGGTCCAGTGGTCGGCCCAACGCTCGTCCGCCAGCAGGTGGTCGATCAGGTGGTCGCGCTTGTCGGGCTCGGTCGAGTCCACAAACGCACGGATTTCGTCGCTGGTGGGGAACTGGCCGACGGTGTCAAGGTAGGCCCGGCGGATGAACGCGTAGTCGTCGGTCAGGTCGGTCGGCTCCAGCACCACCTGGTCGATGGTGTGCTCGGGCCAGTGGGCGCCGGCGGTGATCCAGCGCTGCAGCAGGTCGATCTCGTCGGCGGACAGCGGCTCGCCGCGGGGCGGCATGCGCTGTTCGTCGTCGGCCGGCAGCTTGACCACTTCCAGCAGGAAGCTGGCGTGGGGATCGCCGGGCACCAGGGCCTGCAGGCCGGAGTCGCCGGCCAGCAAGGCGGCGTCGCGGGAATCAAGCTTGAGGCCGCCGCGCTCGCGCTCGCCGTGGCAGTCGAAGCAGTGCTCGGCGAGGATCGGGTGGATTTGTTCGTGAAAATCGATCCCGGTGGTGGCGTCGATGTCGGTCGCGGGTCCCTGCTGGTAGAACACCGCCGCCTTGGCACCGAGAAATCGGTCGACTTCATTGTGGGCCGGCCACGGCAGGTCGGCGGCCGAGGGGATCGCCAGCGTGGGCAACGACTCGATGAACTGGCGTGCCAGCTGGTGGCGCTGGTTCCAGTAGTCGCGGTGGCGCTCGCGGCCCGGTTGGCGGAACTGCTGGTCGAGGGCTTCGTGGAACACGATGCGGTCGCGCTTCCAGTGTTCGAAGGCCCCGCCTTCCACCAGGGGCACCCGGTTGTCGGCATCGGCAGCCAGCACCTCGAAGTGACCGGGCTCGGTCTCGATCGCCACCAGGGTTTCGCTGAACGCGGGGTAGACGTTGCGCGCGCCGAGGATGGATTCGAACTGAAGCAGATGCGGGCCGCCGTCGCTGGTCACGGTGACCAGGGTTTCGCGGTCGGCATAGGGCAGCGGCCGGATGTGGTCGGAAATGGCGTCGGGAACGGGTTCCACCGGCTGGTGGGCGTTGCCGCCAGTGCGCATGGCGCCGATCGTGGCGACGATGTCACCGTCAATTTTCAGCCGGGCGGCGCCGCGCGAGCGGATCAGCAGGCGGGATTCGCCAGCGGGTAGTTCGATCGTGGCGGCGGAGCGGAACAGCATCGGTGTGTTCCAGGCGGCGCGTAATCCGTCGCCGTTGTAGCGGGCCGGGATGCGCACGAAGCCGAGCACATCCTCTTCCCATTCGACCACCGGCTCGGCCAGCTCGAAGTCCTCGGCCGGCCAGCTGTTGTGGGCTTCAAGGCCTTCGATGATCTCGGCGGAAACGCGGCCCTCGACCAGGCGGACGGGGCGGGTTTCGATCTTGCTGGGATCGAACTGGAAGCGTGCGGTCAGGACGTCCGCGGGCAGGGCTTCGCGATGAACGGCGACCGCGGCGATGCGGCCGTGGAACGAGTTGCCGGCGGCCCCGGCCAAGGCGGAACCGATCCAGATCTGGTCGTCGTCGACCACCGGTTGAGTGGTGGTAGGCCCATCCATGTCCCACTGGCCGGCGATTTCCTGGCCATTGACGTAACCGCGCACGCTGTCGGGTTCGCCGAAGGTGTAGCTGACGGCAATGTGTTGCCAGCGCCCGCCGGCCTTGAAGCCGGTGTCGCTGGTCCAGCGGTGCCAGCCGTCGGCGCTGCGGAACAGGAAACTGACGCAGGCGTCGCCATTCTGGCCCCGCAGGCGCAGGGCGTAGTTCTGATTGGTGCCGTTGCGGTCGGTCCGGCCCTTGCCGACCACGTAGATGTTGCGGTCGTTGGCGATGGAGTTGAGCTGGATCCAGGATTCGATGGTGATGCGGTCGCCATTGCGGAACTTGAGCGGGCTGTCGCCGGCCTCCGAGTCATCGACAGCGAGCCAAGCGTTGCCGCCGGGGAAGCTGGCGGCGGTTTGCTGTTCGCTGAAGCCCGGGTAGACCGGTGCGCGGGGCCCGAGTGCGTCGGTGGCCACCGGGCCGTGGCTGGTGATTTCGTGGCTGGCCCCGTCAGGACTCCAGAACAACGCGGTGTGTTCGGACCGCAATGACTCGGTGCCACCGTTGGCTGCAGGAACTGCCAGACTGGCGGCCAGCAAGGCGGCGGTGGCCAGCAAGGCGGCGGACGGCCCAAGCGGGCGGTGGAATCGTTGGCTGCCGCTGGTGCAGGGGTGGGGTTGCGACGGGGTCCGCATCATACCTCACTATAACACCTGTTGAGCCGGCTGCCTATCGTTCAGGCTCAGGGGAATCCGGGGATTAAGGACTCCCCCGTCCGGGGGATGGGAAGAGCAGGTATAAAGAAAAAGTTCATCTGAACACTTTTTTCTTTGACTGCAGTTCAAAAGAACGCCATGATGGTGGTGTTCCGTGGTTGGCACGCTGTCCGGCGACCGGCACGGGGGAGGCGAATCAGTGGCTGGCCGCGTGTGCGGTCGTGATCACGCCGATTTGATCCGGGTTCCCCCGGACCGCCGTGAAGCCGCTGTTGGATTCGACCACCCGACATCACCCACACACCACACCCAACTACCCACCATGAAAACATCCCCGTTGATCAGCGCGGTTTCCGCGCCAGCCACTTCCCAGGTCGAGGCCCCCCGGCACGATTCGGTGGCCCAACTGTTCACCACGGCTGCCGCTGGCGACCGTCCTTCCCATCCGCCGGCTCGAGGATGGTCCGCTGCCGATGGCGAATCGTGTGCCCGCGTCGGTGAGGAGGCGCCGCAGGCGTCGGCTTCGGCCGGGAACCGGATCCATGCGCCCGGGCATGCCATTTACAAGCCGAACAGCCGCGGCAGCGGCGGGGTGGTGCGCTGGCAGCTGAACCGGGACAAGGGGGCGGTCTTCCTCGAGGCGGCCAACCAATCCGGCGAGCGCCAGTTTGACTGGGACCGCAAGATCATCATGAAGTGGGGGCTCGGCGACCTCGGCCAGGTGCTGGCGGTGCTGCAGGGACGGCAGGCGCAGGCCAAGGTGTTTCACCAGTCCGAGAAAGCCAACAGCGCGTTTGATCTGAACCGCCGCGACGATCCGGACAAGGCTCCTTACATGTTCACGGTTTCCCGCCAGGATGCGGCCGACAAATCGGTGCGCAAGGTTTCGATTCCGCTGACGCACGGCGAGGCGGCGGTGCTGGAGACCGCGTTGAGGGCGGCGGTGACGCGATTGCTGGGCTGGTGAGGTGCTGCCGGCGGCCTGCGGGGCTGCCGGCCCGCGCCGTGCTAAAGCATCCCGCGAGTCCGGACAGGACAAGGCCCGGGTTGTTCTCCGACCGAGCTTACGAGCCCTCTGGTCGTGGCTCCGGCTCCGCCTGGAACGCGCTGATGAACAGCAGTCCGGCCGCCACGCAGATGCAGGCGTCGGCGACGTTGAAGCTGGGCCACATCATGAAGCCGAGGTTGAAGCTCAGAAAATCGACCACGTAACCACGCAGCAACCGGTCGGTGAGGTTGCCCAGAATCCCCGCCACCAGCAGGGCGGCGGCGAGCGACATGGCCCGGGTAGGGAACGCTCCACGACGCCAGAACCAAAGGATCGCCGCCAGAGCTGCCAACGCGATGAAGGTGAAGATCAGGTTGGCGTGTTCAACACCCCCGAAGCCTCCGAAGGCGATGCCGCGGTTATGCACCCGGTGCAGCCAGAAGAAGCCCTCGATGACGGTGATCGATCGCTCGTCGTAGGGCGCGAACTCCTCGGGCGCCGGGAAGGTGCGCACGGTCCATTCCTTGGTGACGAAGTCGAGGACGAACAGTGGCAGTGACAGGCACAACAACAGCTTCAGCATGGAATTGGAATTGGACTTGGACATGGGAGTGGTTGCGGGTATCGAGGTGGCCGTGGTCACTGGAGGGGCGGCCGGTTGATGGGCGGCTTGGATGCGGGTTCGTGAGAGGGATGCGGGCCGGTCGAGCGGTCAACCCACTGGCGCGGCGTCGGCCACGTGACCTGTGGCGTCGAGCGCGTCGGCGCAACGGCCGCAGACGTCGGCATGGCCGGACCGGCTGCCGACGTCGGGCAGGTGCCGCCAGCAGCGCGGACAGCGCTGGTGCGCGGTGGGTTCCACCGTGGCCACGCTGGCCTCGGCACCTGACGGAGTCAGCACCGCGTCGCTGACCATCAGTGTTTCCAGCAGGGTTTCATGGTCAATCTCATGGTCTCTGTCGAAACGGTCGTTCTCGGCGACGTCGAAGCGGACCATGGCCTCGTTGCGCTTGCGGATGGCCTTGGCCTGGATGGCTTCCTCGATTGCCGCCTGCGCCAGTTCGCGCAGCCGCAACAGGCGGTTCACCTGCGGGATCACTCCAGAGCCGCCGGGGGCGAACGCGGGATCGGGCTGCGGGAAGTCCTGCAGGTGCACCGACTCGTCGTGGCCCATCTCGGCCCACATTTCCTCGGCGGTGAACACCAGCACCGGTGCCAGCAGCCGCACCAGATGGTCGAGCACCTGGTGCATGGCCTGCTGGGTGGAACGCCGGCGCGCGCTGCCGGGGGCGTCGCAGTAAAGCCGGTCCTTGGTGATGTCGACATACAGCGCCGACAGGTCGACCGCGCAGAACTGGTTGAGCAGGATGAACACCTTGCGGAAGTCCAGCCGTTCGTAGGCGGCCAGGCAGTCGCGCGTCAGTTCGTGCAAGCGCTCGAGGATCCAGCGGTCGATCATGGTCAGCGACGCCGGATCGGCAGCCTGCGGGGTCGGCTCGTAATCAAACAGGTTGCCGTGCAGGATGCGCAGGGTGTTGCGGATGCGTCGATAGCTGTCGGCCGTCTGCTGGAACAGGTCGTCGGAAAAAGGCACCTCGTTCTGGTAGTCGACCGAGGCGACCCACAGCCGCACCATGTCGGCACCGTAGCGGTTGTAGAAATGCTCGGCGTTGATTGGTTTGTCGCCGGACTTGGCGAGCTTTTCTCCGGTGGAGTTGTCGATCACGAACCCGTGGGTCAACACCGCCTTGTAGGGTGCGGTGCCGCGCGTGATCATGCTGACCATGAGCGAGGACTGGAACCAGCCGCGATGCTGGTCGGTGGCCTCGAGGTAGAGGTCGCAGGGCGCGTGCAGCTCGGGATGGGCGTCGAGCACGGCGACATGGCTGCAGCCGGAGTCGATCCACACGTCGAGGGTGTCGCGGCAGCGGGTGGTGCCTTCGGGCAGGCCGAGCCGGACGGCCCAGGCGGCGTCGTCCTCCTCGAACCACAGGTTGGTGCCGTGCTCGTGCCCGGCCACCACGTCGGCAACCCGGCGCGCCAGGTCGCCATCGACGATGGGACTGCCGTCGGGCCGGTAGAACACCGGCAACGGCACGCCCCAGGTGCGCTGGCGGCTGATGCACCAGTCCGGCCGTGACTCGACCGTGCCGTAGATGCGGTTGCGGCCCCATGGCGGGATCCAGTGAACCTGGTCGATGGCCTCGAGGGCCTGCTGGCGGATGCTGTCGATGCGGATGAAAAACTGCTCCACCGCGCGGAAGATGATCGGCGTCTTGGAACGCCAGCAATGCGGGTAGGAGTGCGGATGGCGCTCCTTGCCGACCAGCGCCCCGCGGGCATGCAGCAGCTTGATGATCGGCACGTCGCAGTCGAACACCAACTGCCCGACCAGCTCCGGCAGGCCGCACTCGGCGGTGTAGAGCCCGTTGTCATCCACTGGCGAACGCAGTTCCAACCCGTGCTGCTGGCCGGCCACGTAGTCGTCGGCGCCGTGGCCCGGGGCGATGTGCACCGCTCCGGTGCCGCTTTCGTCGGTGACAAACTCGGCGATGATGACCTTTGAGGTGCGGTCGAGGAACGGGTGGTCGGCCAGCAAGCCGGCCAGATCCGCGCCCTTGAACTCGTGCTGCGGCTGCTGGTCTGCCGGCAACGGCGCGAACCCGGTGGCGGCGGTGAAGGCCTCCAGCCGCGCCTTGGCCAGCACCAGCTTCAGCTCGCGGCCGTCATCGTGGCGGAAGGTGGCGGCGAGGTAGTCGAAGCGCGGGTGCAGGGCGATGCCGGAGTTGGCAGGCAGGGTCCAGGGGGTGGTGGTCCAGATCACCAGCGCGTGCCCGCTCAGCTCGGGCGGCGGCGGCAAGTCGGTGCCCAGCCGCAATGGGAACGCCGCGAACACGGCGGTGGACTTTTTCTCCTTGTATTCCACCTCCGCCTCCGCCAGCGCGGTCTGGGCACCGTAGCTCCAGAGCACCGGCTTGCGGCTCTGATACACCAGCCCTTGATCGACGCAGGTGGCGAAGGTGCGGATGATGTCCGCCTCGTAGGCCGGATCGAGCGTGAGGTAGGGATGATCCCAGTCGGCGAACACCCCCAGGCGCTGGAACGATTGCTTCTGGATCCCGATGAACTTGCGGGCGAACGCCTCCGAACGGCGCCGGATCTCGGCCGGCTCCAGCCCGGCCGATTCCTTGACCACCTTGAATTCGATCGGCAGCCCGTGGCAATCCCAGCCCGGCACGAACGGGCAGTGGAACCCGGCCATGGTCTTCGACTTGAGCACCAGGTCCTTGAGCACCTTGTTGAGCGCGGTGCCCATGTGGACGTCGCCGTTGGCAAACGGGGGACCGTCGTGAAGGATGTATTTCGGCGCCCCCTGACGGCGCTGCTGGATGCGGCCGTAAAGATCGGCCTGCTGCCACTGCTCCAGCCGGGCAGGCTCGCGCTCGGTCAGGCTGGCCCGCATGGGGAACCCCGTGCGTGGCAGGTTGAGCGTGTCCTTGTAAGCGGAATCCGCGTCGGTCTTGGCTTTCATGAAATCAGCGGCGGCAAAATCGGTCGCCCGGCCGGCAACGGCCCCGGGGAGCGCTCCCCGACCGGGAGGCGCAGTTTCCGGCTCCATCGCCCGGGATGCAAGTGCGGACCCGCCGGGTTGACCACTGACTCGCATCCCCTGACTTCGTGCGGCTGGCGATCTGCTCGGGATCGGATTCAATGTGTCTGTCCCTTCGCCGCGCCTCGCCGCGCCTTCCCTGAAGCTGGCACGCCCTGGCCGAGCCGTGCGCGATTGCCGGTCACGGGGGCGGTTTGGACCCAAGTTGCGGCAAGGGCGCCTGCAGGCACGCGCCCGGGACCAGGGCGCGACGGGCTATCGCTTGCAGGGCATGGCCCATCCCGCCTCGGTGACCACGGCTTCGACCGGTCGATCGTGTGGCCGGATGTTCCAGGGCGGGGTCGGAAACCATTGCAACTGGAAGCCGATGCCCACGACCGGGCAGTGGCGCGGCAGTCGCGGCAGCAGACGGTCATAGTAACCGCCCCCCTGTCCGAGGCGTAATCCGCCGCCGGCAAAGCCGAGGCCAGGGACCAGCGCCAGGTCGATGTCCGCGGCGGCGATGGGCGGGCAGCGGTCCGGGTCTGGTTCCAGCAAGCCGTAGGCGCCGGGCTGAAGATCCCGCTCCGGGTCGGTGACGCGGTGCAGGCTGAGTTGGCCCTCCGGCCGCACCTTCGGCAGCGCCCAGCTGATCTCCACCCCGGCGTCGGCCGATACAGCGGGATCGCCCTTCAACAGCGGCAGCAGCGCGGGTTCGCGCTCGGTTCCGGCAAAGATCAGGCAGATGAATCGGCGTCGGGGGTCGCCGGCCGCGGCGCCTGGCCACAGCTGGTCGCCTGCTGCCGCCAGGTGCCCGCGGATGCGGCTGGAGAGTTCCTCGCGGGTCGCGCTGTCGATGCCGGACAGCTGGTGTCGCAGCCATGCCCGCCAGGTGGCCTTGCGCTCGTCGGCCGGTGCTTCGGCCGGTAGCGGCGGCGCGGGAGGGTTCGCCCGCGCCTGCCCCGCAGAGGGGTTCCCGGGCGGATCGCCTGCGGTTGGCGAAATGCTTGTGTCGGCGGGCATCACTGGCGATAGTATCCGCCGATGAAGTCGTCCTGTCACCGGCAATGCGAAACTCCCGCCCGAGGCGTCCACCTCAAGGCCGGCCCGTGCCGGATTCACAACAAACTGGTGCCGACGCGCGTAAACTTCTGAAGAGCCTGCAGCCGGGCGGTTTGCCGCCCGGTGACTTGGCTGTGAACGCGGGCGCCCCTGCCGCCCGGCCTGAAAACCCCATGCCCGCCGAAATGGATTCAAACCTGCCACCGACCAGCGCACGTTCGACCCCCTCTTCCGAACCCAAGGACGTGTCGGTTCAAGGCACCCCCAATGCGCCGGTGACGGGAGGGCTGTCCCCGGTGGCGAGGCAGCACCCCCAGCACGCCGGCGGCAGCGGCGACGACCGTCACGGGCCCCAATCCGGTGCCGGTCGGCTGGTTCAGGCCTGCCAGTTTCTGCCCCACCGGGTCGGTTTGAAACCGCAGCGCGGCTGGCGCAAGCGCAACCTGAACTTCCTGCGCACGGTGCTGCTGCCGCAAATGTTCGCCCGTCGAACGGGCGCCGAGAGCAAGCCGTCGTTCCCCCAGCCGGGACAGGGCGATGTGGCCGTGACCTGGATCGGTCACGCCACCTTCCTGCTGCAGGTGGGCGGGCTGAACCTCATCACCGACCCCAATTGGGCCCTCTGGCACGGTCCGGTCAAGCGCGCCCGCAGGCCCGGGATCGCCCTCAGGGACCTGCCGCCGATCGATCTGCTGTTGGTGTCGCACGCCCATTTCGACCACCTCCACCTGCCCTCGCTGCCGTCGTTCGCGGCCGGGCAACCGGCGGTGGTCCCGGCCGGAGTCGGCAGCCTGCTGGCCGGACGGGGATTTTCGCCGGTGGTCGAGCTGCGGCCGTGGGAGACATTCCGCTGGAAAGGCGTTGAGATCACGCTGACGCCGGCCCAGCACTGGGGCGCGCGCTACCTGCACGACACCTATCGCGGGTTCGGCGGTTTTTTGATTCAAGCCGACGGCACCACGGTGTTTCACGCCGGCGACAGCGCCTTGTTTCCCGGCTATGCCGAGATCGGACGCCGGGCGGACATCGACATGGCGCTGATGCCGATCGGCGCCTACGGGGCACCCAGCGGACGGGCCGTGCACATGAACCCCGAGGAGGCGATCGAGGCGTTCGATGCCCTTCAGGGCAACGTGATGATGCCGATGCATTACGCCACCTTCCCGCTCGGCACCGAGCCGATGGACGAGCCGCTGCAGCGGCTGTGCCGCGGGGTGTCGGGCACCGATTGGAGCCAGCGGCTGGATGTGCTTGCCGAGGGCGTGCCGGTGTTGTACGAAGCAGGCAAGGTGATGCCGCCGAGGCTGGCTGCGTCCTAGAATTGAATGCGATCGGATGGAACCGTGGTCGTCGGGCCTGGTTTGCAAACATGGTGATTCAGAGGGTTGCGGGACCGGTCGGGCGGCCCCGGATCCACCCCGATGACGTCCCGGCGAGCCAGCAATCCCCCCATCACCCCGATCCCCGAGAAGTTGAGATCCAAGATGACCCTGAAGATCCCAGTCAAACCCCGCCCCCAGGCCGCTGTGGCCGTTCACGCCCGGCGCCCGGGCCCGAGGCCATCGGCCGCGCTGGCGGTGGTGTTGGCGTTGGTCATGCTCGGCGCCGGCCCGGCTGACTGGCTGCCAGAGGCCGGAGCCTACGACATTCCGGAGGTGCGGCATGGTCGCTACCAAGGCGAGGGCGTCGGCCTGCTGCCGATCGAGCGGGAGAAACTGGCGACTGAAATCGCCGCATTCGTCATCAATCATCACGCCGAAGGGGTGCTGGCGGCGGAGCCGGTGGCCACCACCATGGCCGAACGACTGTTGTCACTGGCGCTGAATCTCGACCCGCGCAACCGGGCCGCCATGGTGGCCGATTTCCAGTTTCGTCGCGGGGTGGCGCCGGACAAGATCGAGGACGGCTACGATGCGCCGGTGGTGGCCAATCTGCTGGTCACGCGGGCCCGGTTCCTCCGCGAGCAGGCCGGGGAGATCAACGCCGAACTGGCACGCTTTTTCCTCGCCGCCGCGATGGACATCGACCCGCGCAACGAGGAGGCCGTGTATCAATACCTGCTGCTGCGCCGCGAGGGCCAGGAGGCCGACTGGAACGTGCTCACCGGCGGCGGCGAGCGCGGCGGGGTGGCCGGTGATTGAGCATGTCGTGAGGTCAGGCGCACTCCCGCATGCGCTGCCGGAACGAGGCCACCGCCGCGCGCAGCCCCTGCGTGAGGGCGCGCGCCACCAGGTGATGACCGACATTCAGTTCGACCAGGTGGGGCACCGCCGCCAGATCGGGCAGGTTTTCGTGGGTCAGACCGTGGCCGGCGTTGACCTGCAGGCCGAGCGAGTGGGCCAGCTGCGCCCCGGCCGCCAAACGCCGGACCTCGTCCGCCCGCGCGCTGCCGGTGTGGTTGGCGAAGGTGCCGGTGTGCAGCTCGATCATGTCCGCGCCCACTTCGGCGGCGGCCCGCACCTGGGACTCCACCGGATCAATGAACAGGCTGACGCGGGTGCCGCCCCCCTGCAGTCGCGCGATCACCGGCTTCAATTCCGCCGCCCGTCCGGCCACGTCGAGGCCGCCCTCGGTGGTCACTTCCTGGCGGTTCTCCGGCACCATGCAGGCGTAGTCCGGAGCGGTCGCCAGTGCCAGTTCGACAATGCCGGTCGACAACCCCATCTCCAGATTCATCGGCACCGACAACTCGCGCTTCAGCAACGCCACGTCGGCGTCGATGATGTGGCGCCGGTCCTCGCGCAGGTGCACCGTGATCGAGTCGGCGCCGCCGGCCACGGCCTCTTGCGCCGCCAGTAAAATGTCAGGTTCCACCTGCGGCGCCCCCGGATTCAACCGGTAACGGGCTTGCCGCAACGTGGCCACGTGGTCGATGTTCACTCCCAGTCGCTGCATCATGACCGAAGATAGCGGCAGCGGGCCGTCCGTGCGCCCGCTTTTTGTTCCGTTGTGCCACCAGACAGTCAGCCCGCGCTGCGGTCGCGCAGGTCGAGCAGGCGCTTCATCACGTGCCCCAGCGAGCCCGACCAATCGGCGGTGCCGAACGCGTCGTGCAGCTCGCGGTAGAGCGCATACAACTCATCGCAGGCCTGCCGGTGTTCCGGGATCGGCGTGTAAACCTGTTGGCGCAGGTGGCAGCAACGTTGCTGCAGGTCGGCAAGCCGGTGCCCGCCGGCTGCCACCGCACCGAACAGGGCGGCGCCGAGCGCGCAGGTCTGGTCGCTGGCGGCGACCTTCATCGGCCGGTTCAACACATCGGCGTAGATTTGCATCAAGGTGGCGTTCTTGACCGCCAAACCACCGGTGTTGACCACCTCGTCGATCCGGATGCCGAACTCCTCCATGCGCCGGATGATGGTCAAGGCGCCGAACGCGGTGGCCTCGATCCAGGCGCGGTAGATCTCGTGCGCCCGCGTGTGCAGGGTCTGGCCGACCAGCAGTCCGGTCAGCCGCGGGTCCACCAGGATGGTGCGGTTGCCGTTGTGCCAATCCAGCGCCAGCAGGCCGGACGATCCCGGGCGCGAATCCTCCAGCGCCTTCTCCATGGCGGCAAACCGGGCGTCGGGATCGGTGCCATAGCTGTCCGGCACCAACTGGCGCACGAACCACAGGAAGATGTCGCCCACTGCCGACTGCCCGGCCTCGATGCCGTGGCAGCCGGCGGTCACCGACCCCGGCACGATGCCGCACAGGCCCGGCACGTCGGGCAACTCCCGCGCCAGCGGGGCCACGGTGATGTCGCAGGTGCTGGTGCCCATGATCTTCACCAGCACCCCCTCCCGCACCCCGGCACCAACCGCGCCCATGTGGGCGTCGAACGCACCCACCGCCACCGCGATGCCCGGCTTCAGGCCGAGCTTCTGCGCCCACTCGGCGGTCAAATCGCCGGCCCGCTGGTCGGCGCTGTGGGCCTGGTCGTAGAGGCGACCGCGCAAGGCCGCCAGATCCGGGTGCAGCCGGCCGAGGAACTCCTCGTCCGGCAGGCCGCCCCAGTCGGGGTGGAACATCGCCTTGTGACCGGCCGCGCAAATGCCGCGGCGGATCTCCTCCGGCCGGATGCGGCCGGTCAGCACCGCCGGCACCCAGTCGCAGTGCTCGACCCAGGAGTGGGCCGCGGCGAACACCTCGGGCGCCACCCGGCGGCAGCGCAGGATCTTGCTCCACCACCACTCCGAGGAGTAGGTGCCGCCGCACTTGGCCAGGTAATGCGGACGCTCGCGGGCCGCCAGTTCAGTGATCTCGGCCGCCTCGGCGTGCGCCGTGTGATCGCGCCACAACCACACCGCCGCCGCCGGATGATCGGCAAACTCCGGCCGCAGCGCCAGCGGAATGCCGTCCCGATCGATCGGGATCGGCGTGCTGCCGGTGGTGTCGACCCCGATGCCGACGATGTCGAGCGGGTCAAAGGCCGGATCGGCGGCGCGCGCGGCCTCGACCGCCCCGGCCACCGAGGCTTCCAGGCCGAGCAGGTAGTCGCGCGGATTCTGCCGCGCCAGGTGCGGGTCGCCCGGATCGGTGAGGATGCCGAGTTCGCCGGAAGGGTAGGGGAACACCGCGCTGCCCATCTCGGCGCCGTCATCCAGGCGGACGATCAGCGCGCGGCAAGAATTGGTTCCGTAGTCGAGGCCGAGGGCGAAGGACATGATGACAAGGGGTTGATGGTGAGTGAGGCGGCTCCGCCGTGACGGGCGGCTTTCCCGGTCCATCGCGCCGAATGCCAGTCGATGCAAGGCCGCGGTCCGGCGGACCCGCAGCCGGCAAGAGGAGCCGCGAATGAAGCAGGCGCATGGAACGATCGACCCGCCCCCCGGTCGAATTGAAGACAATTCAACCTACGGTCGCTGCGTCCGCGAGGCCGTGGTGAGGCGAGGCGCGAGGGGGCAGCGGCATCGTCAAATCTCTGCCAACAGGCGGCAGCCCCGTAGGTTGAATTGGCGCAATTCGACCTCCTGTGCGTGCTGCGGTCGCGCCGGTTCCGTGCCCACGCTGAGGCTCCATTCGCAGCCGGCAAGAGGAGCCGCGAATGAAGCAGGCGCATGGAA
>SKLO01000362.1 GCA_007123195.1 Verrucomicrobiales bacterium
CGGAAGCCGAACGGGTTGCTGTAGGCCATGCCCCCGCGTCCAGTCACCTCGAGCCGCACGTGATTGCCGATGCCCGCGGTCGTGCGGTAGTCGAGCACCGGCCCGGTGTGCACCACCTCACCGTCCGCGATCCACCGGTAGGCGTCGTCTCCCAGCGCGGCGTCGCCCTCGGTGGCCCACGCCGCAAGCGTGCCCGAGTCGACGCAGTGGCTCAATTCGCGGATCACCGGGGTCGCCTCCACCGCGCCTTCACCTTCCACCGGCCGGGTGCTGGCAAACAGGAATGCGCCGGACTCCATCGCCGCCCGCACCGAGGCCTCGTCCAAACGGTCGGTCAGGACCTCGACCCAATCGCGCCCGAGCTGGGTCATGGCATGCATGTCATCGGTGGCAAAGCCCCACACCGGCCGCCCGGGCATCAACTCGGTCAGCAGCCGGTCCCACAGCTCGCGATCGGTCACATACTCGGACAATGGCCGGGTGCCGTTGAGCACCTCGATGCCGATGATGTGCGGATGATCACGATAAATGCCGACGTAGCGCGCAAACACCTCGTCGGGCATGCCGTCGGGGCGGCCGGCATCGCCAAACCGAAGCGAGCGCGACGACAGGCCGGCCTCCACCAGCGCCGGCGGCGCGGAGTCGTCGATCACCGGGGCGCCACTTGCGGACACGATTGCCGGGGCGGAACCGCTGGCGTGACCCGACACGTCGGCCACCTCGCCCGCGACCGGCTCGCCCGCAGCGACCGCTTCGCCACCTCCCTCGAAGTCATGCCAACGCAGCAGGCCGCCCTCGGGAACAGCGCCGGTTTGCACCGACGCCACCTCCTCCGCCGACAAGGCCCGCTGCCAGATGCGCACATGGTCGAGCGAGCCATCGAACGCCGTGCCACCGGTGCGGGAGTCGCGCCCGACGTAGATGGAGCCACCTTCAAGAAACACGCTGCCGACCACGTCCTCGCGCTGGCCGATCAGCCGGCCGTCGAGATACAACGAGATCACCGCTCCCTCGCGGGTGGCGGCAAGGTGATGCCAGAGCCCGTCGCGGGTGTCGATGTCCAACTCACCGGCGTCGACGTTCAAGTCCAGCGTGCGCCCACGCAAACCGCCCGACAAATACACCCGGACGCGGTTGTCGGTGTGCAACTCGAGGTTCAACGACACGGCATCGGGGCGGTAGTTGCCTAGCAGGATATTGCGCCCCTCGTCCTCGGTGCGGAACCAACTTTCCACCGTGAAATCACCCCGGGTCAGCCCCCGCAACCCGGGTTCCAAGGGCATTTCCAACGCCCGCACCTCGGGCTGGAGGAAGTTGATCGGCCAGTCCCGGCTCGGGTGCGCCACCACACCAACGCCGCCGGCCTCGCCGATCCCGGCCAGCAGTCGGTCGAAGTCCCGCCCGCCCCAACCGGGTTCATAATCGCAAAACAGACTGAGCATGTGATGGATCTCGCGCGTCAACTCGTTCGCCACGATCGCCAGCATGCCCAGTTCGGCCGGATCACGCGCGTAATCCTGCCACGGCCAGGTGACGCGATCGTGATCGGTGATGGCGAGGATGGTGTAGCCGCGACGGTGATATTCATCGATCACCTCGTCGACCCGCAACCGTCCGTCGCTGCCGGCCCTGCGACCCTCGGCAGCGACAAATTCGGGATGCGGGTTGCTCCACTCGTGACTGCCCTCGTGCCCCGCTTGCGGCGGCCGCAACTGGCGACCGTCGGCCCCGATGACCTCGCCGGTGGCATACAACAACGAACCGTCATCGCGCACCACGTGGCCAATGCTGTGGGTGTGCAGGTTGGCCCGATGATGGCCCACCGCCTCCCAGTCGACCTGTTGGTAAGGATTGAGCACCAGCTCCGGGGCGGCCTGCAGCGGTGTCGTGGCCGCCAGCGCCAGGATCGACAGCGACCACGCGGCATCCCACAAGGTTCTGCGCACCGGCGTTTCGCCGGGCATGGCGCCGGACACCGGCGGGTTGGTGATGTCGGGGATGACGGTGACAGGGTTGGAGTTCAGCTTCATGGGCAGATGGCTTGATTAGGGCGGGATCGATGGAAAATCAGGCGCATGTTGACTGCGGCGACTCAGTTCGGCCGTCGCTCGCACCACGCCCATCGTGTCACCGGGTGACCTCAAGCAAAGTATCAACGCATTCCAATGGTCCATGGTGACAAAAGCGTCGCCTGTCGGCAACCCATCGTCGAGTATTCGCAATCAACTTGCGCACCCGCTTCCTGGAATCGGCTCAACTTTCACCTCATGAAACCCCGACCGCCAGTTTTTTGATCCCCCCCTTCCGCTGGCCCAGGTGGCCGTCGCAGCTCATTCCCCCGGAATGGGCTGAGGCCAACGATTGTCACCCTGAGGGGCCACCCGTCATCAGGCCGGTGGCACCGATGATCGCCGTGGCACGCGAAATGCAGTCACCCGTCATCAAGGGCCTGCCGCCCAAGCTGACTATTTTGGCACATGATCCGTCAGAAAGGCTGGTTTCAGTGTCGTTCCAATTCATATACTGTCGACCGTGACGGATTCCCAGCCAACCAGCCGCCTGCCCAGTCCGGTATCCGCCCCGGCCTTCACCCTTGTGGAGGTGCTGGCGGTCATGGTGGTGATGGGCATCCTGCTGGCGGTCGGCGGCTCCGCGCTGGTCGGCAGCCGGGTCGGGCGCGATGCCGAGACCGCGTCGCAGGAGCTGCGCGGGCAGCTGGATACCGCCCGCTGGCAGGCGATGACCTACCGCACCCGCAGCCGCCTGCTGATTGTCACCGGAGACAACGCCCACCTCAACCAGCGCTTCGGCCGCAACCCGGCGCTGCGAGCCCACGCGATCGCACGCTGGGACGCCGACCAACGTCGCTGGACTCTGGTGGGCGATTGGAACTTTCTCGACGACGGCATGGGCTTTCTCTCGCAGGACCTGCCGGCGCTGGTGCCCGGACCCTGGTCCGGCGGCCATCCCGCCACCGCCGTCGCCGCCGTGGCGCGCAACCGCGCCACCCTGGCCAACGTCGATCTCGACCGCGACGGTCACCTGACCGCCGCCGACCAACTGGAGGCAGCCTGGGTGGAGTTCCAGCCGGACGGCTCGCTCGAGGCCTCCAGTCAACAGGGCGACACGGCCGATTACTGGCTGTTGGCCCTGGCCGATGGTGAGGTCGACGCCAATTCACAGTTTCAACCGCGTCAAATCGAACGGGTGCGCGCCCTGGCGATCGATTCCCAAACCGGCCTGATGACCATCGTTCCATGAATTCACCCGCCTCCATGCCCCGGCCTTGCTTTGCACACCGCTCCGCCATCCGGCGCCGCGCCGGCGGCTTCTCGCTGTCCGAGCTGACGCTTTCGCTCGGCATCATCGGCTCGGCGACCGTCACCATCCTGGCACTGATGGGAACCTCGCTGAGCCAGGGCGGCAACGCGCGCCTGAATCAGGAGGCGCACCTGGCCGCACGCCAGGTGCTCACCGAACTGCAACTTCGATCCGACGCCCTGCGCCGGGGCGAGGACCAGCCGACCCTGCCGGCACTGGAGCAACGCCAGTGGCTGTTCGGCCCCGGCCTCGAACCGCTGGCCGCCGCCGATGCCGCCGAGGCGATCTATCAGGTTACGGTCGGATTTCCCCCGCCACCCCGGCCCGCCAACCCCGCCCCCGGCGATCAGGCAGCCCCGGCGATGCCGCCACTGCAACCGGTTGAACTCATCGTCCGCCACCCCTGGCGGGGACAACCCAGCGCCGACCAACGCGTCGACCGGCTGGTCACCACCTTGCGCTGGCACAACGATCCCTGAGCCCGATGAAGCCCGACGCCCTGCCAACCACCACCCGCCCGGCCGGCCTCACCACCACCCGCCCGCGCCGTGCCCCGCAGCGGCATCGCCAGGGCTTCTCGCTGGTGGAGCTGCTCACCGCCAGCGCCCTGGCCGGCGTCGTGTTCATCGTGCTGCTGGGCCTGCTCGACGGCAGCCTGCGCCTGTGGCAAAGCGGCAGCGGCCACCTGCAGGCCTACGGCGAGGCCCGCTACGCCCTGAACCGCGCCGCCGACGACATCAGCGCCGCGGTGATCCGTGAGGGGACCGGTGAATTGCAGCAAGCCGATCCCCAACCGCCGCTACCGGGCGCCGGCGGTGGCCAAGTGGTCCAAGACGTGATCGGCCAACCGCTCCCGCAACCCGGCAAGTCCGCGCTGGTGCAAAACCACCCGGCCCTCGAAGGCATGCCCGGCGTGGTGTTCGTCCAGCGCCGGCGCAACCCGGGCGCCGGCGACCTGGTCCTCACCGCCTACCGCCACCATCCCGACCTGCTGCTGCTGCAACGGGCCGAAATTGACAGCACCACCGTCTGGAACAACAACCGCGACTACGCCTCCGGCGACCTCGCCACACTCGACTGGGACTGGCGCCCGCTTTGCACCGGCGTGACCGGGTTTGATCTGCGTTTTTTCACCGCCAACGACGTGCTGGAAGGAGGGGAACAGCCCGACGCCTCGCAACCGGTTTGGGACAGCCGCCAGCACGGTCGGCCGGCCCAGGGACGCTTGCGGCTCGATGTGGTGGACACCGCCACGCTGACCCAGCTGCTGGAACTCGGACCCGAATCGCCCCGGGGACAGCAGCTGATCGAGGACAAGGCCATCA
>SKLO01000434.1 GCA_007123195.1 Verrucomicrobiales bacterium
CGTGCTGGAAAACCACCTCGCCGCCCAATGCATGCGCTGCCACAAACTCGAAGGCACCGGCGGCGACGCCGGCCCCGAACTCGACGCCATCGCCGACCGCCTGTCGCTTGAAAAAATCTGGCAGTCACTGGTCGATCCCGCCGCCGAAATCGCCGACGGCTTCGGTCTCGGCGTCGTCACCCTCCACGATGGCAGCGTCGTCGTCGGCCGCATGCTCGGCGAAAAAGACGGCCATATGGAGGTCGCCACCCCAGCCGGCATCAACCAAATGGTCCCGCTCGACCACATCGCCTCCACCGAAGTGCAGAATGTATCCTCCATGCCCCCCATGGGCGCCATTCTCACCCCGACCGAACTCCGCGACCTGGTCGCCTTCCTGGCCACCTTGAAATGAACGCCCTTCGATAACCCGCAGGTTCCAGACAAGCGACGCTGGTGTGGTGAGCGCGAAATAGCTGGGTGAAATGCGCGAGGGATTTTTTTCAAGATCAAGGCGCGACGAGGGAGCGGATGAACATCCGCGACTGAGCAGCAACGCCGAGCTTGGGAAAAAGCACCGCGCTACCAAACCGATCGAGCGCAGCGAGCTGAAGTTCAAAAACTTCAATCACTTCATTTCATCCAGGGATTTCGCGATCACCACACTAGTTTGCATGCGCCTCCTTGCCTGTTCGTCGCATGGGCACATCTGGCCCAATGAATATCGACCGAAATCCAGACCCCGGAGCCGCTGACAATTCCTCCCAGGATCGCGAGCACTCTCCTTCAACGCGACCCGTTCCCCCTCCCTCGCTGCCGTCGGAACGCGACCTCCCCCCTCCCGCAGCCGGCCAAACCGCCATGCCGGGACCAAACGTGCCGGGCGTCACCCGCCACCGGGACCACACCCCGACCCCTTCGCCTCCGCCTCTCGCCGACTGGCTGCTGCAACCAGCCACCACCGATGCCATGGCCCGATGGCATCAGCTCATCGCCCCCCTCGCCACCGTGCAAACCCCCAAGGCCCTGTGGCACGCCCTCGAAAAAATCGGCCCCCAACTTGTCAGCTCCTGCGACGCCGGCCTCTACCTCGGCGTCCCCTCCAACATGGTGCCCCAGGTCATGTTCGATCGCAGCGGCTTCTACCAACGCGCCAGCCGCGAGGAACTCGACGAGGAATTCCGCAACCCCATGGTCGGCTCGATGCTCGAGGCCAATCCCGGCATCCGCCTGATGACCTGGCGCCACTTCGCCGCCACCCCGGACGAACTGTCGGCCACCGAGCCGTTCCGCACCTACCTCGCCCGCCGCGACTGGAACTTCCCGCTCGGCCTGTTCTTCTGGCAGGGACCGAGGTTGCTCGGCGCCTGGGTGCTCTACCGCAGCCACGCCACCGGTGATTTCACCGACGCCGAGCAGGCCCTCTTCAACAGCCTCTACACACCCGTGCACGACGCCTGCCTGCGCGTGCTCAAGCAATCCGCCGACCGCACCCGCCACCAGTCCCTCCAACGCTTCACCCGCGAACTGCCGCTGCCCTACGCCATCGCCTCGCTCAACGGCCGCCTGCTCGACAGCAACCGTGCCGGCCGCGAATTCCTCGACCGCTGGCAGCAGGACAGCCCTGCCGTCCTGGGAACCCCCGCCGAACTGCCGGACGCCATCCACCAGGCCGTGGCCCGCCAGGCCGCGCGCCTCAACTATCAACTCAAATCCGAGCTTTGGGCCAACGGCGACGAGTTGACCGAACAAGTCGCCCATCCCCAACACCCCGCCTGGCAGGCCCGCCTCACCATGCTGCCGCCACGCCTCGCGGCACCGGCCGAGCCCGTCATCCTGATCCAGCTCAACGACCAGTCACGCATGATCGCCGACCCGGCTCACGACAGCATCACCGCCCGTGACCAACTCTTCGCCAACCTCACCTTGCGCGAACGCGAACTGGTCGACGCCGTCCTTCAGGGCCTCAGCAACAAGGAGATCGCCGACCTCCTGCAAAAGTCCGTGCCCACCATCAAGCACCAGCTCAATCGCGTCTACGCCAAGCTCGGCATCCCCAACCGCAAACGCCTCCTCGCCATGGTGCGCTGACCTCCCGAGCCAACCGCCAGCCCCGCGACCATCCCACCCCAGGGGTGGCTCAGGCGACCCCCCATCCACCGAGCACGGCGACTGAATCGGTGATCCAGTGCTGACGCGGTGCGGGGGCACAAGACGGCCTCGGCCATGCGCCCCGCACAGCCGTGCGCAGCACCTTGGACTGCGGCAGCCTGCTTGTCCGCCGTAGCGCTTGAGCGAAGGAGGGCTGCCGCTTTTCGAAGCCAGCCTGCTGGCGGCAGGCCGGGGCGTGTCCGCGGTCCGCTGGCGCGTCGCGGGACTGCAGCATGCGCGTCCAGGGGGGCCGCGCATACAAAGTGTCAGATAATTTGTCGGAAATGGACTTTCCCTCCGACGGACGGCCATGCCGCCGCCACGCTTTTCCCCTTTCCACCCCCCGCCCCCGCGCTTATTATGTTCAAAAGAACATTGAACGCATGAGCCACCCGTCCCCGCAGCCCGCCACCCCTCCTCCCCTGACCGCCCTCCGCTCGCTGCTGCGCGAACGCTTCCCCCAGGCCCACGCCGCCGGCCACCTTCCCTCCCCCGCGACCACGGCCACCACCACCCCTGCGCCCGAATCCGTCACCAGCGTGCCCGCCCTCGACGCCCTCCGGCCACCCGCCGGCGCCCTCACCGAAATCGTCTGCCCCCGCCCCGGTCACGGCGGCGCCCTGCTGCTCCACCAACTACTCCACCACGCCGCCCTCCATGGCCGGCCTCAGGCCCTCATCGACGGCCGCGACAGCTTCGACCCCCACTCCCAACCCGCCCCGGGGCCCGGCGCCGACCGCCTGCTCTGGCTGCGCTGCCACAACGCCCCCGACAGCATCCACGCCGCCGACCTGCTGCTGCGCGACGGCAATCTCGACCTGCTGCTCATCGACCTCCAACTCAACCCCGCCGCCGACATCGCCAAGGTGCCGGACAGCAGCTGGCACCGCCTGCGCATGCTCATGCAAGGCCGCCGCGGACACTGCTTCATCCTCACCCCCAAACGCACCGTGCCACGCGCCGAACTGCGCGTCCAGCTCACCACCCCGCTGCGCATCGACGCCCTCGAACACACCCGCGCCGAACTGCTCGCCGGACTCGGCATCCAGTCCCTGCTCCAGCGCCACCATCACCAGGACCACCCGGCCGTTCCCTCCATCGCCATCGCCGCCGGATGACCTCGTCACCCCGCCATGCAATGTATGCCGCCATCGAACTGCCCCACCTTCCTCTCCAGGCCGCCGCCCGCACCACCACGGCCACGCCACCCCGCACCCCCGTCGCCATCCTCGACAGCGGCGCCGACAACCCCGCCCCGCACGCCGCCGGAACCGCCGACGAACCCACCACAGATCAACCCGCCCGCAAACCCGACGGCCGCGTGATCGATCTCAACCGCGCCGCTCGCGCCGCCGGCGTCGAGCCCGGCATGTCCGCCGCCCAGGCCCGCGCACGCTGCGCCCGCTTGCAACTGCTCGCGCGCCGCCCCGACCTCGAACAACAACTCCACGACCAACTGCTCGGCCTCGCCACCGACCACAGCCCCGACCTCGAATCCACCGCCCCCGGAATCGTCACCATCGACCTCGCCCACCGCCCCGCGCCGCCCGCCGATTACGCCGGACAAATCCTGCGCGCCCTGGGTGAACAAGGCCTCCACGCCCGCGCCGGACTGGCCACCGAACCCGATCCCGCACGCCTCGCCGCCGCCATCGCGCGGCCCTTGTGCCAACTCCACCACGACCCCCCGCAACGTCTCGCCCAACTCGCCAACCACCCCATCGACCTGCTCCCGCTCGCCCCCGCCCAACGCCAGACACTCGCCCTCTGGGGCATCCACACCCTCGGTCAGTTCGCCCGCCTGCCGGCCGCCGGGCTCGCCGAACGCCTCGGCGCCGACGCCCCCCGCTGGCAGGCCCTCGCCCGCGGCCACGGCCACCGCCTGCTGCGCCTCCACCGCGCCCCCGAATCACTCCACCAAACCATCGAACCCGAGCACCCGCTCGACCGCCTCGACCCCCTGCTGTTCCTGCTCCGCCGCCTGCTCGACACCCTGCTCGCCCGGGTGCTCGCCAGTTGGCGCAGCGTCGAGGCCCTGCACCTCGAACTGCGCTTCGAAGACCACGCCTGCCACCGCGCCCACCTGCCACTGGCCGAACCGTCAAACGACCCCACCCTGCTGCTGCGCCTGCTGCAAACCCACCTCGAAACCCTTGCCGCCCCCGCCCCCCTGACCGCCGCCCGCCTTGAACTGAAGGCCGGCCAGCCCCTCGAAACCCAGCGCGACTTGTTCCACCGCGACCTCCGCGCCCCCAACCGCTTCGCTGAAACCCTCGCCCGCCTGCAGGCCCTGCTCGGCCCCGATCAGGTCGGCCGACCCCGCCTCGCCAACAGCCATCGCCCGGACAGCTTCCACCTCGATCCCTACCCGCTCACCGGTCCCGGGGCAGCCGCTCCAGCCCGCTCGAAAAAAAACCGCCGACCGCGCACCCCAGCGCCCCAAACCACCGCCGCCAACCAGATCGAAACCAAGACCAACCCGACCGCCACCGCCCGCCTCGCCGAAACCCCCCCA
>SKLO01000571.1 GCA_007123195.1 Verrucomicrobiales bacterium
CCACACTGGCGCTGGGACGAATGTTGGTCTCCCCGCTGCCGGCGATGGTCAGGGTGTTGCCGCCGCCGTCGAGGGCTCCGCGGAGGTTGAGCTTGCCGGCGCTGGTGCCGATGGTGGCATTGTCTGACAGGGTCACGTTGAGCACCTGCGACTCGGGCGCGCCGGCGGTGGTGGTCAGGGCGCCCACGGTGCCGGCCGCGCCGGTGCCGGCGATGGTGAACGTGCGCGGGTTGGTGTTCCAGAAGTTCAGGCCGTTGATATCAAAGGTGCCGCCCGCATTGACCGTCGGATCGGTGGGGATGGCCGACGCCACCGTGGGCCGCAGGATACCACCATTGACGATCGTGGCGCCGTTGTAGGTGTTGGCGGCCGACAGCACAAGCAAACCGGTGCCGGATTTGGTCAGGGAGGCACTGCCGCCGATGGAGCCGCCGCTGAAGGTGTAATTGGCACCGCTGTTCACCAGCACCGAGCCCGGCGTGACCGTGCCGGTGATGGAAACCGTTCCTGCGCCCCCGCCGAGGAACTGCGCGTGGTCGCCTGAATTATAGGTGTCACCCGACCAGCTGGTGTTGTCCGGCTGGGTCCAGTTCATGTCGCCCGATCCGTCCCAGGTGACGGTGGCCTGCGCGTGAAGCTGCTGTGGCTCAATCAACAGCGCGACCAGCGCCGCCAACAGGGAAGCCGCGACAGCAGCCGAAAAAGTGGGGGTATTCATGCGTTGCCAAGGGCCTACCAGTTTCCAGCCAACGCTGCAACGAAAAAGTGGCCGAGTGAGGCTGGCGCGCGCCCGTCATCGCGTCTGGGGGCCTTGAGAAGCGCGATGCCGGCAGCCGTGACCGGTCCGTTGGCGCCTGACCGGCCCGTCTTGCCCGCCATTTGCATCCGAACCGGGCTGGCCTGCCGCATGTCGCGACCTTCAAGCCGCCGGACGCCGGCCGGGTCGCGGTGCCTCGCCGCCGTCGACCGGGGCGGGCACTACGACTACCCGGGCTTTGCCGGCCAACCGCGCGTTCCACGTCAGCAGCGCCGGCCAGCGAAGGTAGCAGGGGGTCAGCGCCGCCACCAGCCGCGGGCTCATGGCCAGCCGGGCGAACACCGCCGCCGCACGGATGCGCGGGGCGAACGCACGCCGCCAGGCACGGTCGTAACGACGGCCGATCACCTGCCGGTCTGCCGCCGCCGCAAGGGGATCGCCTCCCCCTCCGTCCAACAACTGCCCGGCTGCCATCCAGGAGGACTGCAGCGCCATGCTGATGCCCTCGGCGATGATCGGGTGGGCCTCGCCGGCGGCGTTCCCGGTTGCGAAAACGTCGTCACGCCAGCCGCCGCGAATGGCCGGTCGAATCGGCCCGGCCGCCATCACCCGGCCGTCCGGCTCGGTGCCCTGCAAGGCCTCGCGCACACCGCGCAGACGCGACCGCAGCGCCGCCACCACGCTGTCCCCCGGTTGCGCCGCCGGATGCCGGGCCCGCATCCGCTCGAGTTCGTCCCGTCGCACGCAGCACGACAGACTGATGCGCCCGCCATCAGTGATCACCATGCCGCCGTAACCACCATCAAATGCCAGCGCAGGCATGAGTGCGGGCGCCAGATTGCCACCAAAAAAGTGTGCCTTGAACCCGAACAGGTCGTTTGCGCGGGCCTCCCTCGGCGTCGGCATGGTGGGCAGACCGCGTCCCCAGGACCCGTGTGCCGCGAGCAGCAGGGCGGTGTCCACCTCGACCACGCCCGCCCGGCTGGCCGAGGTCGCAGGGTGGCCCGCCGCGCCGGCCCCGACCCGCACCTGCAGCCGCCAGCCTTCGCCGATTTTTTGCATGCCGGTAACCTTGGCCGGCTGCCACCACCCGGCTCCCGCCGCGCGCGCCGTCCGCGCCAGTTCGGCGTCCAGCAGGTCGCGCCCCAGCGCGCGGCCGCAAAGCCTGGGGCCCGGCCCGCCGTCGGCGACCAGCTGCCGCGCCCCCGATCCCCGGATCCCTGTCGGCACCGGCGCCTCGATCACCTGGTCGCGGGCGAACAAGGCCAACCGCCCCACCGGCGGACCGGCCACCTCGTGAAACCAATCCCCAAGACCCAGCGCCCGCAGCACTGGTTCATTGGTGGGCGACAGGTATTCACCACACACCTTGCGCCGGGGAAACGCGTCGCGCTCGATCACCAGCACGTTCCATCCGGCGCGCGCCAAACGGATGGCGGCCGGGCTGCCGGCCACAGCTCCTCCGATAATGACCAAGTCGTAACGCATGATTGGACAACCTCCTCAATTGACCCCGGCAAGAGAATAATCCGGCCCGCCGACGACTCGACTCGCCAGTCCGCCTGTCCGAGGTCGGATCTGAGGTTGCTACCGTTACGAGCGCGACCGACAAGGCGGAGAACAATCGATCATCCTGCATCCGGCAAAAGTCCTCCAATCGCATCGGCAACAAAAGTTGCTCGCTTGCGCCATCAAGCCAGGGTAATAGTTGCGCCAATGCGCAACTATCGCCCGCTGCGTCCATCCAGTCTCACCCGAATGATTCCTCCGTCCCGCACCGCCCCTCCTTCGCGGCCCAACCGCCGTCGGCCGTCGGCTGCACCTCTTGTCCTCGGCGTCCTCGGCGTCGGCGGCCTGTTGATCCTAGCCGGCGCCGCCGAATCCAAGGCCGAAGGCCCCCTGCGCGTCACCGGGTCCACCACCGTCAACGTCGTTGTCGCCGAGGCCGCCGAGGTCCTGCGCGAACGCCATGGCATCGCCATCCTGGTCGATACCACCGGCGGCAGCACGGGGGGCGTCACCAGTGCCGCCGACGGCCGGGCCGATCTGGGCATGAGTTCACGATCCATCGACGATCGCGACCGCGCTCGCCACCCCGAGGCTGACCTGCGGGAGATCGCCATCGGCGCCGACGCCGTCGCCATGGTGGTGTCGCGCGACGTCTGGGAGGGAGGCGTGCGCGCGCTCACGGCCGATCAACTGCGCGCCATCTACGAGGGTCGGGTGCGCAACTGGAGCCGGCTCGGCGGCCCCGACCTGCGGCTGGTGTTTTTCAACAAGGAACCCGGCCGCGGCACTTGGGAGGTTTTTGCCGACTTCCTCTACGACCAGGCTGACAAGGCCCCGGCCATCGCCCATCCCGAGGTCGGAGCCAACGAGGAGGTCCGCAGCAAGGTCGGCGGCACCCGCGGCGCGCTGTCGTTTGTGTCCGCGCCCTGGGCCGATGGCGAGCGCGTGTTCGCGCTGTCGCTGCGGCGGGAGGACGGTTCCGTGGTGGCGCCGACGGCGGCAGCGGTGGCGGACCACCGTTACCCGCTGGGCCGGCCGCTGTTCCTGATCACCAACGGCGACCCGTCACCGCAGGCCCGGCTGATGATCGACTTCCTGCTGGGCCAGGAGGGACGCGCGATCGTTCGCCGCCACGGTTTCGTGCCAGCGGCCACCGCCACAAGTTCCGCCACCGCTGACAAGGCCGACAACGCTTCCGTCACCGCCGGCCGCCGCTGATCTGCCGCTGAGCCGGTCCGGCGGCTGCGCGCCGGACCTGCCCCGTTCATTTCCACGCACCCGCTCACCCTTGCCCGCCTCCGCCACAAGCCGGCTCACGTCTTACGCCATCCGGCGACGGCGTCTGCCATGGCTGCTGACCGGCGGGCGCGGCGCTGCGATCGGCGCCATCGCCCTGGTGATCGTGCTGATGGTTGGACTGCTGTGGCAAAGCGCACCCGTGATCCGGCATTCGGGGCTCGATTACCTGATTGGCGGCGAATGGTTCTACCGCCTCGAGCGCTTCGGCATCCTGCCCATGATCTACGGCAGCGCGGTGGTGTCGCTGGTGGCTCTGCTGCTGGCGGTGCCGCTCGGCCTGGCCACCGCCGTGCTGATGTCCGAATACCTGCCGCCGCGCCTGCGACTGGCGGCCAAGACCGCGGTCGAGTTGCTGGCGGGCATTCCGTCGGTGGTCTACGGCCTGCTGGGGGTGCTGTGGTTGCGCGAGTGGATGCAGGACCGGCTTGAGCCGTTCGACCCGATCAGCGGCGATTCCCTCCTGACCGCCGGCGTGCTGCTCGGCGTGATGGTGTTGCCCACCGTCACCACCCTGGCCGACGACGCCTTGCGCGGCGTTTCCGGACGCCAGCGCGCCGCCGCCCGCGGGCTCGGTTTGACCCGGGCCGAGACCATCCTTGGCGTGGTGCTCCCACAGGCGCGCGCCGGATTGGTCGCCGCCGTGTTGCTCGGTCTCGGTCGCGCGGTCGGTGAAACCATCGCCGTGTTCCTCGTCGTCGGCCGGCAGGACAATCAGTTGCCCGGGAGCCCATGGGACCTGGAGCCGTGGATCCAGCCGGGCCAAACCCTCACCAGCAAGCTCGGCGGCGCCGAGACCTTCATCGCCTGGGGCGACCCGCTGCACTGGTCCGCCATCGCCGGGCTCGCCGCCGTGCTGTTGCTCGGCACCGTCGTCATCAACCTCGCCGCCCACCTTCTGCGCGGGCGTCCGGCCGCCGCATCCGCATGACCAGCCGCACCCCCCGGCCTTCACTGGCCCCAACGCCATCGCCGTCAGTTGCGCCCGCCGCCAGCCGCCGCCGGCGGCGGCTGATCGACCGGTTTCTGGCACTGCTGGTCATCGCCGCTGGACTGGCGGTAGCCACTCTCC
>SKLO01000126.1 GCA_007123195.1 Verrucomicrobiales bacterium
GCCACCGGGGGAGCCTCGGCGGTCGACGGCCTGGCTGCCTCCCAGGCCCCGTAGAGCAGGCGCGACAGGCGGCAGCGGCCGGTGACCCTGAGGAATGCGGCGGTGAGGAAACCGATCACCGGCAGGGTGCGGAAGCCGTGGGTGATGTCCAACGCCACTTCCTCGTCGTCACCACCGGCGACGGCCTGCTCGAACGCGCTGAAGATTTTCCAGTGCTCGGCTGCCGAGCCGCCGGCGGGAATGGGTCGGAACTTCACGTTGATACCGGCCGCCGACAGCTCCGCTTCGAGCGCCGCTCCGTGTTTGGCCTTCGCTTCGCTGGTCGCCAGCACCGTCACCCGATCCGCCGGCAACAATTGCGCCAGCGCGACCTGGATGAAGGGCGAGGGTGGCGCGGTGGCCCCGTCGAGTTCGTAGGCCGCGATCTGGTAATTGCCGGTGCCAAGGAAAGTGATGAGGTGCATGGGGGGTAACGGGTAACGGGTAACGGGATTGGTGTCAGGGTGAACGTGGGCGCGGGGGCCGGGGCAGCTGGCATTCAATCAGCGGTCGCAGGGCAGCGCGTTCGGCTGCGGGCAGGAAGGCGGTGTCGATGCCGTTGGCCAGCATGCGCAGCAGGTCGAGCCGGGTGAGGTCCGGGCACATCCGGGCCGCCAGCAGCAGGTTGTCGGTCAGAGACGCGGCCGAGATGCCGATGTTATCGGTGTTCACAGTGACCTTGACCCCGGCCCGCAGGTAACGGGTCAGCGGATAAGTGGGGGCAGCCTTCCAGGGTGCCCCATCCGTGGAGACAGCCTTCCAGGGTGCCTCATCCGTGGAGGCAGCCTTCCAGGGTGCCTCATCCGTGGGGGCAGCCTTCCAGGGTGCCCCATCCGTGGGGGCAGCCTTCCAGGGTGCCCCATCCCCCGCTCCCCCCAGCACAAACCCCCGGATCTGATGGTTCGCATACGGACACATCTCCACCCCGATCCCCCGATCCGCCACCGACCCCATCAGCTCCGGCGAATCAATCAAGCGCAACGCATGTCCCAGGCGACGCGCATTGAGATCAAACACCGCCCGCCACACCCCCTCGGCATCGTCGTTCTCCCCGGCGTGCACGGTCAACGCGAGCCCACAGCGGTGGACCCCGGTGAATTCCTCGCGGAAGTAATGGGCGCGGGTCGAGGGGTCCTCATAGCCCGCGAGGTCCACGCCGACCACGCGGCATTCGTCCGGCGACGTCCAATGCTCGGCGGCCGACACCGCCAGGGCGAGATGGCGCGAGATGGCAGCGCGGTAGTCGCCCTCCTCCTTGCGGGTGGCGATGATGATGAGATTGACGCGGCACCGGGGAGTGGGAGTGGAGGCAGCCGTCCCGGGTGCCTTGGCAGTGGCCGCGGGCATCCTGCGTGCGGCTGAGGCACCCTGGAAGGCTGCCGGCATTGGCGGCGTCTGATGCGCCTGTTGGCCTGCTTCGAGTGAGTCAGCGGGTGGATGGGTCAGGGAGGGGGCCATGATTGGCTTTGCCGCACCTGACGGGCGGGGGGTTGGGCTGGGGATTGGCTTTGCTTCAGCTGAGGCACCCTGGAAGGCTGCCTCCACTTTGGAAGCACCCTGGAAGGCTGCTTCTACGGCTGGGACACCCTGGAAGGCTGTCCCCACGGTCAAGCCAATCCCTTTGCCGACTGCGTAGCCGTCCTTCAACATCGCCTTGGCCGGATTCTGGCGGATGTAGTCCCGAAGTTTCTCCAACTGAGCCACACTGCGCACCAGGTGATCGAAGGATTCATGCTCCCAAACCCTGCCTTCGACATTTCTTGATCGATTGATCTCGTTGGCGGAAAAGGATTTCCATGAGTGCAGGATTCCGTCGAGCCGATGTTCCGGAAGGGGTTTGACCAGCACGTGGACATGGTTCGGCATGATCACGTAATCATCAAGGATGTAGCGTTCGCCATCGAAGTGGCGGAGGACGGATTCGAGCATCGCGGCCACTTGCGGATCGCGCAGGATGCACTCGCCCTGGGCTTCGTCCAGCCACGATTCAAGTCGCTCGGGGAAGCGCTGCTGGTAGGTGCGCCAGAGTTGATCGGACCATGGCTTTGGATGGCGGGTGAGGAAGTCCTGGCGTTCCTGTTCCCAGCGCTTGATGCGCTTGATCGGCAGGGAATCACCCAGGCGGAAGGTGACAAAGGCGGTGCTGCCTTCCTGATGGCGATGCGGCAGGTCGCGCCAGGTTTGGTGGTGGCCGGCGTCGGGGTCGAAGGGGATGAACTGGCGGGGGGCGGCTGATGAGGCACCCTGGAAGGCTGCCTGCACGATTGGAACACCCTGGAAGGCTGTCCCCACTGTGGGTCGGGGGGGCTGCTCGCCTGCTTGGGGTGGGTCTGCGGGTGGATGGGTTGATGAGCGGGCCAAGGGCGGCTGCGCCGTAGCTGACGGGCTGGTGGTTGGGCTGGAGATTGGCATTGCCTCGGCTCCGGCACCCTGGAAGGCTGCCTCCACTTTGGAAGCACCCTGGAAGGCTGCTTCTACGGCTGGGACACCCTGGAAGGCTGTCCCCACGTCTTGGCGCATGCAGGCATCGAAGGCGGTCTTGATGTCGGTGAGCACCTGCCAGGCGGAACGGCGGCGCGCGGGGTCGGCGTAGTTGGCGGGCGAACAACGGATCTCGGCATAGGCAACCCCGTCGTCGCAGAGCTGCCGGTAGATCAATTCGCACTGCCGTTGCAGACAACCCGGATCCCGCAGCAGGGTGCTGCCGTTGGCGTCGCCCAGTTTCATGTAGTCGGGAAGCGACACCGGCTCGGTCGGAAACGGCCAGCCGGCGGGCAGCGGCGGCTCTTTGAGCGGCGGCAGCGCGACCGGATCGATGGCGGCGGCGCGCACCTCGCCCAGCAACTCGCCATGGGTGGCGAACCCGCCGAGGTGACAATGAAGCTCCACCTTGGGTAGCGACCGCACCCACCCGGCGTCGACGGGATCGGACGGATCGACCGGTTGCCGCAGCCATTCGAGTTCGGCCGCCGACCAGGTGGCCAGGGTGGCGAACGGCAGGGCACCGAGCTGGTGCCACCAGCGATCAATGTTGTCCCGCCGCTCGGTCACCTGCCGGAGGAGCGCGGACAGGCCGTGGTCCGGCGGCGACACCCAGCGAACCGGCTCCTGCTCGCGGTCGGTCTGCAGCGGAAAGTTGGAGGCGGTCAGTTGCTGGAACTGCGGCCAGCCCGGCTCGGCCCCGAGCGTGACCCAGTGCAGCTGACGGCGTTGCAACGCCAGATCGACCTCCTCGGCGGACTGAGGCGCCGATGCCGGCGGCAGGTCGCACAGCACATGGAACACCTCGGTGGCGCCCATCACGGCGGCGGCCTTTTGCATGGCGGCGGACATGGTCTTGAACCCGCCCGACAGGCACACATGCGGGCGCGGATGGGACGCGCCCCGCTCCCCTGCCCTGCCGCGGTCCCGGTGGCGCTCGCGGTCCGCGGTCGTTTGCTCCAACCACCAGCGCAGCAGCACCTCCTCGAATAGCTGGTGGTCCTCCAGGCGGCGGAGGTCGGAGAAGCCACTGACGCGGGTGATGGTGAGGGTCGTGCCCGGGGCGCGTTGCTGGAACCAACCGGTGATGAACGCGGTATCGACCCGTTCCGAATCGGTGGTCAGCACATGGACCGCATCGAACTCAACGTCCGGCAACAGGAACGCCTCCGGCACGATGGCCGGGGAGGTGCCAAGGGAGACGAGGAGGGTGGGCATGGGGTCACCAAACGACTTTGAGGTCGGGATACTGATGAATGTTCTGGTCGGGGGTCAGAATGGCCAGGCCATGTTCCTGCGCGGTGGCGATGATGAACCTGTCGGCAGGATCATCGTGAATTCTTGGAAGCCCGGCGGCCCGAACGGCAATGCCAGAGGTGATGGGGCGTATACGCACGCGGTGAACCTCAATGGCAAGGTCGAACCATGCGCCTGCCTCCATCTTCAGGTCAAGGTGTCCCTTGGCCTGTTTCCAGCAGATTTCCCAAGCACTGATCGCCGACACGTCCACCGAATCGCCGGCGTCCCCGATGGCTTGCACCGCCGCGCGACTCAGCCGACCTTGATCGGCCGCCAGCCACAGCAGCGTGCATGTGTCGAGCAGGATCATCGGCATTCCGACGGCCAGGCGTCCTCGGCTACAGGCAGAGTCGGGTCCTCATGAAACGTCACTTCCAAGCGGGGGTCCTTGCGAAAGTGGTCAGCCAGCTCCGGCGCGACCGGGACCAGCCGCGCTGCCGGTTTGCCATGGCGCTGCAGGATGACGGTCTCCCCGCGCTCCTCGACCGCCTTGACCAATTTCGAAAGGCGGAGCTTCGCCTCATGCATGTCGACGGTGATCATAATAGGTCAAGTTGGTCGCTTTTGGGCTTGGTGTCAAAAGGGAACGTCCGCGCCGGAACCAGCTGAGGGGCAGCCTCGAAGGCGCAGGCGGATTACGGCATGCGGCGGCCACGGACCATTTGACCGCACCAGCCGGGAGCCCTGGCCAGCAGCCTGCCGGGCTCCGGCCGCCCGCCGCCGGTGCGCAAGTAGAGGCGACTGGTTGATTCGGGGGCAGTCGGTGATAAACCCGGTGTGGGCAGGTTCCGAAGCGGTCGCCAGC
>SKLO01000300.1 GCA_007123195.1 Verrucomicrobiales bacterium
CACTCCGGCCTCTCGCGGTCAATCCGCGGTCGGTTTGGTCTGCGCGGCTGCGGGGCGAGAGGGGGTCGTCAGGCCTGCGCGGCTCGGCAGGGACGCCTCGCCCTACCCCGCGGGGTGCCAATCCCGGCGGGTGCTTCGCGCTGGCAGGGCGAATGAGATGCGTTGGCAACGGTAGGGCGAGCCGTCCCTGGCGAGCCGCGTTCGCCGGACCGGCGTGGAGTCCGCAGCAACGGCAGCTTTCCCGGCCTGCTCTCACTCCGGCCTCTCGCGGTCAATGCGCGGTCGGTTTGGTCTGCGCGGCTGCGGGACGAGAGAAGGTCGTTCGGCCTGCGCGGCTCGGCAGGGACGCCTCGCCCTACCCCGCGGGGCAACTGTCACTGCGAGAATCATGGCTCGCCTTGATCAGCGCAGCCAAAGTGCCTGGGGTGTGGCCTTCGAGGCGGTTGTTGACGTGGATCCAGGCGCGGCGCCTCAAGGACCGGCTTGCACCGGGGGGCGGTCTGCGGCTAGTGTCGGGCCACAGGGTCGGCCGGGTGGCCGCCCCGGTCCGGCGGGTCCGCCGGGGTCGGGGGCGTCGCGACGGTCGCCGGGTCCTGGATTGAAACACGACAGCCATTCCTTTCCCGCCATGGGTTCCGCCACCGCCGCCACTTCCCCCGCCGTCGCCACCGACTACGAGGTCACGATCGGCCTCGAGGTGCACGTCCAGATCAACACCCGCAGCAAGATGTTCTGCCCCTGCGAAGTGCGCTACGGCGCGCCGCCGAACTCGCTGACCTGCCCGACCTGCCTCGGATTGCCGGGCGCGCTGCCGGTGCTCAACCGGCGGGCGATTGAAAAAACCATCCTCACCGGGCTGATGCTCGAGTGCCGCATTCCCGATGTCAGCAAGTGGGACCGGAAGAACTATTTCTACCCGGACATGCCGAAGAACTACCAGATCTCGCAGTTCGATCTGCCGTTGTGCTCCGGTGGCGGCGTGCCGTTGTATGACCTGTGCTACCCGAAGGACGCGCAGAAATCGATCGCCCACCCGGGCAAGACCGTGCGCCTGACCCGGATCCACCTGGAGGAGGACGTCGGCAAAAGCACCCATCACGCCGGCCATACCAGCATCGACTTCAACCGCGCCGGCACGCCGCTGATGGAGATCGTCAGCGAGCCGGACATCGCCTCGGCCGAGGAGGCGGTGGCCTATCTCAACTCGCTGCGGCAGATCCTGATCTACGGCGGCGTCAGCGACGCCGACATGGAAAAGGGCCAGATGCGTTGCGACGTCAACATCTCCCTGCGCCCGCGCGGGCAGCAGGAATACGGCGCCAAGATCGAGCTGAAGAACCTCAACTCCGTCGGCGGCGTGCGCCGGTCGATCCACCATGAGATCCGCCGCCAGACCGCCGAGCTGCGGGCGGGCATCGCCCAGGTGCAATCGACCCGGCGCTGGGACGACGACCTCGGCGAGACCCAGCTGATGCGCACCAAGGAGGACGCGCACGACTACCGGTATTTCCCCGATCCCGACCTGCCGCCGGTGCATTCGGGTCGGTTGCGCGAGGAGATCGCCCGCCAGGTGCCGGAGCTGCCGCACGAGAAGGCGGCGCGCTTTGCCTCCGACTTCGGCGTCAGCGACTACGACGCCGGGGTGCTGAGCGCGGACCGCGAGCTGGCCGACTACTTCGAACAGGGTGCCACTGGCGCCAAGGCGCCCAAGCGGGTCGCCAACTGGGTGCTCAACGACCTGCTCGGCGCGCTCAACGCCCAGGGACTCGGCATTGCCGACAGCCCGGTCGGCGCGGCCCACCTGCGCGAACTGACCGATCTGGTGGAGTCCGGCGCCATTTCCAACAACCAGGCCAAGGAGGTGTTCGCCGCGATGGTCGAGTCCGGCAGCGATCCGGCGTCGATCGTCAAGGAGAAAGGCTTCGAGCAGGTGAGCGACACCGGCGCACTGGAGGCCATGATCGACCAGGTGATCGCCGCCAACCCTGACAAGATCGCCGAAATCCGGGCCGGCAACGACAAGGTGGTGAACTGGCTCACCGGCCAGGTGATGAAGGCCAGCCGCGGCAAGGCCAACCCGAAGCTGGTCACCGATCTTCTGCGTCAGCGGCTGGGGTTGTAGCGGGGGGTCATCGCCGCAACAGGCGCTGGATCGCGGGCCCCACCACCGCGGCCAGTTTTTCGTAACCCTTGTCGCTCAGGTGCAGGCCGTCGGCGATCAGGTATTCCTGCTCGGGCTCGCCGTCCTCGTTCATCATCGCTGCCGTGACATCGATGACAAAGCGGCGTTCGTGGGCGGCGGCGTCCTCAGTGATCCGACGGTTGATTTCCTGCATCACCGGCCACTTGCCCCAGCGGGCGGTGGTCGGTTTGATGGTGATGAACAGCAACCGGGTTTCCGGAAGGTGCTCGTCGATCCATGCCGCCAGCTCCAGGTAGCGCGCCACCACGCCGTCGGCGTCGACCCCGGCATTGACGTCGTTGCTGCCGGAGTAGAGCACGATCAGCGCGGGTTGATAGGGCAGGATCAGTTGCTCGCCCCAGAACAACACGTCGGGCAGCTGCGAACCACCGATCGCACGGTTGACGTGCGGCAATTCGGGAAACGCCGCGGCGGTGTCCCAGCGGCGGATGGTCGAGCTGCCGGTGAACACCACCCCGCCGGGTTCAACCGCCTGCCCGCGGGCCTCGTCCTCGGCCTGGTAGCCCTCGACCTGCTCGCGCCAGCGCTCGGGATCGTTGGTGGCACGGGCCACGGTGGCCGGCACCAGCACCGCCAGCGCCATCGCGCCGGCGACCAAGGCGCAGACAAGCCGGGCGGCTCGAGCCGACCAGGGAAAATCAACCCGCCCCCGGTTCGGGTTCGCATTCCGGCCAGGTGTGGGCACCAGCGAAGCTGCAAGGGACTCGGATTCGGGCACAGGGGGACAATGCATGGGTGACTCATAGCCAATACCGCGCGCGACCGCAACGACGCGCTGGCCGGGGTGACCGCGCCATGGTAATTTGCCCTTGAGTCCGGCTTCTCCCGCCGGCTCCCGCGGCGCACCGGGCGCGATGACCATCGGATTCCGCATTCACCGAGGCAGGCTCGACGGTTGGCAACCGTAAATCAGGTGATGACCACGCTTCCTCCCACCACCAAGTCCCGGCCCGCCTCTCCCGCGTGGGACCCGCGGCGTCGCCGTCGGCTGTGCGGCGGATTGATTCCCTGGTCGGCGGCGCTGGCTTTCGCCCTGATGCCCGGGCTGCTGTCCGGCCTCGGAGCAATGGGCCGCGCCGCCGGTAGCGATCCCGCTGCCGACACCGGCCAGCCCTCGGCCGTGGCTGAAAATTCGCCGTCCCCGTCCTCGACCCGCGCCCGGTCGGCTTGGTCGGTCCTGAAACCGTGGCGGCAATCGGTGGCCGACGTCCGGCGGGCGTGGCCGCGGGCTGACACTCAAGCCAGGTCCGCGATCCCGGTGGATTGGTCAGCAGCCGGCATCTGGTGGTCCGACACCTGGGTGCACGCGGGATTGGCGCCCTGGATGGACGAGGATCGCGGTTTCGATCTTGACCCCGACCCGGCTGACGCGGCCGCGGACGACCCATGGTCGGAGAGTTTGAACCCGGCCGCGGCGGCCCGCCATGCCGACCAGCCGGCCGGCTGGTGGCAGGCGACCGGCCTGGGCGATGCCCGGCGCAAGCTCTGGTCCGGCCTCACCGATCGGCACTCGCCTGACACCCTGGCCCCGGCGGGCGACACCGCCCTGTGCCTGGCGGTCCGCACCGGCGACGCGCAGGCCGTGCGCTGGCTGCTGACCTTCGGCGCCGACGCCTCGCTGACCGGGCGTGAGGGCCAGCCGCCGCTGTGGCTGGCGGTGGCCAGGCGCGACCCCGGCGTGGTGCAGGCCCTGCTGGAGGGCGGCGCCGAGGCCGACATCCTGATGCTGTCGCCTCCGGACGACCGCTTCATGGAGCTGTTCCAAGGCGCGCCGTTCCAGTTGCGCGACCGCCTTCGCAACGACAGCGACCTCACGCCGCTGATGGCCGCCGCGGCGCTCGGTGATTATGACAGCTGCGAGCAATTGCTGGCGCACGGCGCGCGCACCTCGGTGCACACCGGCCGCTGGAAGTCGTATGCGATCAACTTCGCCGCCCACGAGGGGCACGTCGAGGTCATGCAACTGCTGCTCGGCCGGCCGCCCGGCAGCGGTCGCGACGACATCTGGATCAAGATCAGCCTGGTCGAGCAGCGGGCCTGGCTGCTGCGCGGGGACGAACTGCTGCAAAGCAGCCCGGCATCGACCGGTCGCCAGGGTCACGAAACCCCGACCGGCACCTTTGTCATCACCAACAAGCATACCAGTTGGACCTCCAACATCTATCATGTGCGCATGCCGCACTTCATGCGACTCAACTGCGGCCCCATCGGTCTCCACGCCGGCCACGTGCCCGGGCGCCCCGCCAGCGCCGGCTGCATCCGCCTGCCGCCCGAAATGGCGCGACGCTTCTACCAGCAAGCGCAGGTCGGCCACCGCGTGGTCATCGTCGAGTGACGGCGCCGGGGTGAGGCGGAAGTGATCGGGGCTGCGTGGCGGGAGGCCAGCGGCATGACCACGCGCAGCAAAGGGCGGCAGCC